>JAFTTS010000048.1 GCA_017466685.1 Clostridia bacterium | reverse complement strand
TTTGGGAGAGGTGGCGAGCGCAGCGAGCCGGAGAGGGTTTTACGGAGAGAGTAACTTCGCAGTTGGATCCACTTTTCGTGCCCTTGCTTTGATAATTTTATCTCATACACGGAACAAAAATATATCTGATTCGTCAAAATTGGTGACGGAAAATTTTACTTACACCAAGCTTCGACGCGGTTTATCGAGAAGCCCTTTTCCGAGAAGTTTTTTTCGTACTCGGTCATGATGTTGTTTTCTGCCCATTCGCTGTTGTGAAGATCATATGTGATGTTTTCAAGGCGGAAGCCCGATTCACGCATTTCCTCGAGCGAAAAATCGAAAAGTCCGCGATTGTCTGTTTTAAAGAATATCGCACCGTCCGGCTTCAGTATGCGACGGTACTGGTTAAGGAAATTTCTGTGAGTCAGTCTGCGTTTCGCGTGTCCCGCTTTCGGCCACGGATCGGAGAAGTTTAAATATATACGGTCGATCACGCCATCCTCGAATATATCCCACAGCTTGGCAACGTCACCGACGATGAAACGTACATTTGTAAGCTCTGCCGCCTTACATTTTTCCATGGCAAGCATGGCGACGTCCGCGATACGCTCGAGTGCGATCAGGTTTACATCCGGATTCTTTCCCGCAAGTCCGCAGACGAATGCTCCTTTACCGCAGCCGATCTCAAGCCAGAGAGGGCGTTTTGTATCATTTCCGAAGATTTCGCTGACATTTTCAGTATTAATTACCTGATTTTGGATAATTATGTCGGAACACGCGCTAATTCTTTCTGCTCCGTGCTTTTTTTTTCGCATTCTCATATTGCAATTTGCTCCTTTTTTTGGTAGAATAGATATATAGAGTGTTTTTTGATGCAACACGTTATCTTTGATTACCATTATAACATAAATTTTCCGCAAAAGATATACTGTTTTCAAAATTTTAAAAAATATCCCAAATTTTACGACGGAGGAAGATAAACACCGATGAATGAAAAACAACGCTTTCTCGATGAACTGAGTGCCGCACTTTCCGAGCGCGGAATATCGGATACGGACATTGCACCGTATATCGAGCAGTTTGACCGTTTCTATGACCGTATGCGCACTGACGATGTGCAGACGTCAAGCGTACTTACCGATGTTGAAACCATTGCAGACAATATTGCCGCGCAGGTTTCGGACAAATATGATGCCATCAACCGGCTTGCAGAGAAAACGATGACTGTTGACGCCGTTTCCGATATTGATATAGACGAGGGTGTGAACGAGGACGAAAATCTCGATTTCCCAACGGCTGAGGCGGATATCGTTGACATTTATGAAGACGACGATGAATATGAAGTGGTCGAGGAGTTCATTGACGAAACGGATGAACCGCCGCTTATTCCGGCTGACCTGCTTGACGATATCGAATCGGAATATTCACAGTCGGAGCAGGAGTTCGATGAGCCGAAAAGACTTCCCGACTATGTTCCCGAGGAGGAGATACCGAACAGCAAAATGTTCTGGATACTCTTTGGTGTCAGCCTGCCGATAACGCTTCCGCTCGCTTTGGCTGCGGTGTCTGTTTTTGCGGCGGCATGGGCGGCTCTTATTGCGCTTATCGTGGGTGCGGTTGCGGCTCTGACTGCTATTGTTGCAGTTGGTACGGGACTCTCGCTCATCGGTATCATTTACGGTGCTGTAAAGCTGTTTTCGGATGTTCCCGCGGGACTTTATGAGATCGGTCTCGGCGTTATCGTTGCCGGTTTAGTGATGTTCTTCGGTATACTTCTCTATAACTTTGCGGTGCGTCTTGTTCCGCTTCTGATAAAGCAGGTCTGGAAGCTTTTCAAATACCTGCTTGGACGTCTTAAGCATTTGTTTAATTATTTAAGAAGGGAGAGTGCCAAGCTGTGAAGCCTGCATCAATTATATTCCTTATAGTTTCGCTGATTCTCGTCATTCTCGGTTTTGTGACGACAAGCGTTGCGATGAATCTTGCTCCGGAGGATGAAAAGCCGGTCGTTGAGATTCAGGACAAGGATGTTGGTTATACTGCAGCGCCGATAGGTATCAAGGGCGTTGAAAAAATCGAGCTCAAGCTTACTGATGCCAACGTGAATATTATCGGCGGCGCGGAGATCCCGAGAGTTGAGCTTATCAATTTCCCCGAGGGACTTTACAGTGCGCCTTCGCCGGAAAACAAGCAGACCTTCACCGTTACCGATCTTTCCGATTTTAACTCGGTTTCGGGAATTGCCGCCATTGCCTCGAACTTCAAGGGCCTTCGCAGCTTTGTGAACTATTTCAAGCTTGCGAAGTACGAAAAGACGGTCAATATTTATCTTTCTGCCGATTATCCCGTTAATGTTATAAGCTGTAATCTTGAATCCGGCAATGTCAGAATCGAGAACTGCGTCGGCTCGGCTGACTATAATATCACGCTTGTCTCGGGCGATGTTACTGTTAGCAATGTTGACACGACTTCTTCGCTGACGGTCAATATCAGTACGGGTAATCTGAACCTCGAGGAGGGAGATATTACAAATTTGAATGCCGTTATCGGAACAGGTTCGGTCGCTCTCGATGCGAATATCACAAAGGCGGATGTTACGATCGTGACGGGCAATATGATCTGTGCTTGTCCCGGCTCGTTCGATATGGTCAGCGGTTCACTCAGGACGACAGACGGTAAAATTACAATAGACGGAATTCCGTTCGGTGCACAGAAATCAAACCTCACCGTCGGCGAGAAGTCTATGGATGTCACAATCGAAAAGGGAGACATCGATATAACGTCCGGCTCGGCTGCGATTGAGTAATTTTGACGAAAAAATGACCGTTTTTACATATGTAGAGCGAGTTTTTACAAGTGTAAAACTTTTAATAAATTAAAAAATAAATTAATTCTGAAAATTAAAAATTAAAAAACAACGGCAATCACTTGTGCATCTCTTACAAATAATCGTATGAAAATTTGGGGAAAACCACTCTTCCATTTTTGGGGGGAATTTGGTACAATATTATACGTTGAAAAAGACTGCTTTGATATCGACACTTAAGTGCCGTTTTCAAAATATACAGGAGGAGATTATTATGGCAAGCTTATCTTTAAAACACATTTACAAAAAGTATCCGGGCGGCGTTACTGCCGTTTCCGACTTCTGCCTTGACATCAAGGACAAGGAGTTCATCATTTTCGTCGGACCTTCCGGTTGCGGTAAGTCCACAACTCTGCGTATGATCTCAGGTCTTGAGGAAATCACCGAGGGTGAGCTCTTCATCGGCGACAGACTCGTTAACGACGTTGCTCCGAAGGACAGAGATATCGCGATGGTTTTCCAGAACTATGCTCTTTATCCTCATATGTCCGTGTTCGATAACATGGCATTCGGTCTTAAGCTTCGCAAGGTTCCCAAGGAAGAAATCAAGAGAAAGGTTGAGGAGGCTGCTCGTATCCTCGACATCACTCACCTTCTCGACAGAAAGCCGAAGGCACTCTCCGGTGGTCAGAAGCAGCGTGTTGCGCTCGGTCGTGCGATCGTCCGTGATCCTAAGGTATTCCTTCTCGACGAGCCGCTCTCAAACCTCGACGCTAAGCTCCGTGCAGCGATGAGAACTGAGCTTACCAAGCTCCACAAGAAGCTCGGTACCACCTTTATTTACGTTACTCACGACCAGGTCGAGGCTATGACCATGGCGAGCCGTATCGTTGTTATGAAGGACGGTCTCATTCAGCAGGTTGACACACCTCAGAACCTTTACGATTCTCCTTGCAACATCTTCGTTGCCGGCTTTATCGGAACTCCTCAGATGAACTTCATCGATGCAAAGCTCGTTAAGAAGGATGGCGACATCTACATCGAGTTTGCAGGCAACTCCCTCAAGCTTCCCGCTGAAAAGAACAAGGATGATGTTCTCAAGGATTACATCGGCAAGGAGGTTATCGCAGGTCTTCGTCCCGAGTGTATCCACGACGAGCCTATGTACCTCTCCAATATGGCAGACAGCGTTATCACCTGTAATGTTGACGTTACAGAGCTTATGGGTAACGAAATCTTCCTTTACCTCGCTGCTGATGAGGAACAGTCCCTCACCGCACGTGTATCCTCTCGCTCCAATGCAAAGCAGGGTGACACCATTCAGGTTGCTCTCGAAATTTCGAGACTCCATATCTTCGATAAGGATACCGAAAAGTGCATCGTTCACTAATTGTGAGCTGAATTTAAAAGAATCGCTGCCCGACCGCGCTTTATGTGGTGGGCAGTGCTTTTTTTGCATTTTAGAACGGTAATCGTTGATTCCCATACGCTAACGTCCCCACTCTTAAACAAAAAAGAGCCGCCATATGACAGCTCTTGATTAAAATATTATTTTTGGTAGTTGAACGTAAAATCTTCCCACGGGATGTTTACTGCGACTTTTTTCTTTACGATGTCGTCTACGTGGCAGAGAAGCGGAAAATCATCTGTGTTGAGCTTGCCGTTTGATGCGGCGATACGTACTGCACGTGCCACTCTTTCGGCAACGACGAGCGATTCGAGCGTTACGCCGTTGAGTTCTTCTTTAACCTCGTCGATGTTAAGTCCGCGTCCGAGAAGGATACCTGCGAGTCGGGTTCTTCCGCCGTAAACGGTGACGTAAAGATCGCCGTAACCGACGGACATATTTTCAATCGTTGCCGCACCTTGGTAATCGAGCAGTGCGTACATTTCCTTAACTGCCTGACCGAAGATCGCTGCCTGTGAGTTAAAGTGCAGCTCACTGTCTATTCCGAAGTTCTTTTGATTGACGCCGATCGTCAGCGCAACTCCGAGTGCGTAACCGTTTTTGAGTGCGACTGCGCTTTCGATTCCGATAACGTCTGTGGAAAGGCTGATGTGATAATAGTCGGTCGCCATTATCTTTTTAAGCTTTTTCAGGGTTTCCATATCATCGCCGCAGAATGCAACCTCGGTCTGGTCGTGTGCGACAAGCTCATAGCTCGTGCAAGGGCCGCCGATGGCGTTGAGGGAATACTTTTTGCCGAGCTTTTCGGCTTTTCTGCGCCATATTTCGGGGTAGGTTAAAAGCTCGCCGTTTTCGGTGTCCATGAGACCTTTGGTGACGGTGAGTATCGGAGTTGCTTCGGGGATTTTCGGCAGAACGAAATCGCCGAACCAGTCAACGCCGAAGCTTGAAACGCCGCCGATTATCATATCAGAGCCTTCGATTGCTGCGTCAACGTCCTCGATTTGGTAGTATTTTACGCCTGCAGGGAAGGGCTTTGTATGCTTGAGATGTGTGTTGGTTTTTATGCAGTTTTCGATGATATCGCGGTCGAGCGGTGAGCCGACGAGACGCACCTCGTTTCCGTTTTCTCTTGCCGGGAAAGCAAGTGCCGAGCCCATCATTCCCGCGCCGATTATTGTTACGATTGCCATGGTTATATCTCCGTTTTTTGAATTTTTACATGACTATATTATACATATTATTGCATTAATTGTCAAGTGGAAATGTTGACGCATATTTTGTTTCTATCGGCTAATACTTATTATGTAAATTTCATGCGGATGCATTGGAATTGCAAAAAAGGCGTGTGATATTCGCGCCGAAACAAGGAGTATTCAAAGTGAATAACGAGAGAAACCAGAATCAGAGTCAGAACCAGAATCAGAACAAGACAAATCAGAATCAGAACTGCAAGGACAGCACCAAGAACGTTAAGACCACCAATCAGAATCAGAATAAGACAAACAACGAAAACAACAACAAGGCAGACCGCTAAATGAACATCACCGAGTCCAACCGTATTTTGATGGACTCGGTGTTTTTTATTTTCGGTTTCGCAGTATCACTTCGGCGATTGCGAGGTCTGCCGGAGTTGTGATTTTGATGTTATCCGTGCCGCAGTCAACGAGCTTTACGTCAAACCCGAGATGCTCGGCGAGGGCGTTATCATCGGTGGCGGTGAAGTTTTCCTCTTTCGCGATGTATGCCGATGCACGGTAAAGCTCGGTTTTGAAGCACTGCGGTGTTTGTGCAAGCCAGAGCTCGTTTCAGTTGATGGTTTCGGTGATGTAGTTTTTACTGTTCGCACGCTTTACGGTATCGGTTGCACGTGTTGCCGCGGTTGCCGCTCCGCAGCGGTAGGTTTCCGCTAAAACGGAGTCTATTTTCTCGGGCGTTATAAGGCAGCGTGCGCCGTCATGTATTGCGACGAACTCGGATTTGTCCGAAATTGCCTCGAAACCGCGGAGCACCGATTCCTGACGTGTACTGCCTCCGCTGACGACTGCGGTGATTTTTGTAAGGTTATATTCGGTTTTATATTTTTCGTAAACGGGGATCTCGTCCTCGCGTGCAACGACGATTATTTCGTTTATATGCTCGCATTCCTCGAATGCTTTCAGTGTACGCACGATGATCGGCATACCGCAAAGTGTGAGCAGCTGCTTGGTCGTGCCGTCCTCACTGCACATTCGTGTACCGCTTCCGGCTGCGGCGATGATTGCCGAGGTGAAATGCGGTTTATTTGCTGTTTTTGAAAGAGTTCTGACAAGTGATGCTATTTCTTTGGCTGATATTTTCATTTTGTCGGTTCCTTTTTGTTTATGAAGTATAATTGTTTCCTACATATATTATACCACATTCACACAAAAAAGAGTGAACAAAATTGAAATTTCACAAAAGCGGATTTCTTTGAATGTTTCGAAAGTTTGAACAAAAAGTTACAGCACCACGTATGCAGTGCTGTTTTTGGGTATTTAATCAAAGTATTCGATAACGAAGCCCGGTACTTTTCCGAGTAAGAACGCCGCGACGTGTTCGCTCGGATATGTGCTGCGTACCTCGCCGTCAACGTAAACGGTTCCGTCGTATTCGTTATAATACGTTTCGCCTGTGGTTTCCGTAACCTCTATTTCGTATTCGATGCTGTAATCAAGGTCGACGAACGTGAAATTTGAGGTTGAGTAGCCGAGCGGATCTGCTGCAGCATTCAGAATGGCACGTATCTGCTCCTTGTCGGTTATGGTCATGCTCTTGTTCTTACTTTCGCTGTAGACTGTAAGCTTTGTGATCGCTCCTGCAAGGTGTTCGAGATACTCCTCGGGCGGGTAACCGAGGTATCCGATGTTTATATAATGATTTGTAAGGCTTTCCATTGATGAGAAGATCGGGAGCATTACATCATAATAAGGTGCAGAGCTGCTGCTGTAAATATTGACAAATCCGATTGACTGCTGCTGGAAGAAATCGAAGTCACAGGCTTTATTCTCCTTTGACAGATACGCAAGTCCGGCTGTTTTACCGCGCTCTGAAAGAGGAGTTAAGGAGTCATAGCTCCAATGTGTGGAATTGCTTGAATAGATAACATTTTCGTTTTCATCAAAGACGTAATGCGGCAAGGAGAGGTAGAGGTGTCCAACGCCGCTCGTGCTTGCTCTATCGAGTATTGTCGAATATTGCTCTTTGAATTCCTCGCTGTTGAGTATCGTTTTGAATTCTTCGATAAACTCGGATTTGTTATAGATTCTCACCGATTTCGCAACCGGTATGCCAAGCTTCGGATAGAACACGATATCCATATTGAATGATTCATAGGAATCCTTGATGCCGTATTTATAACCGTCGCGGTAATAATCTCCACCCTCTGTGTAGATTGTGTGGAGGGCCTTTATAACCTCTTTGTCGCGAAATTCATAATGGTCGATGTCGCTTCCGATGCTGACTTCAATACGTGAGGTTGAGCCCGGGGTCGGGACGTTTGTGTTGATACCGAATGCGTTTGTGACGAGCACGAAGAATGCCGCGATTGCCACTGCACCGAAGATGATAAGTCCCTTCCAGCCCTTGAACATTGCACGTGCGGTTTTATTAAGGATGGTGTTCACGAGCATGAAAACGAGCGTCATTCCGCAGACCATACCGAAAATTGTCCAGAAGTTATCCTCTGTCATGGCGTAAAAGAGTAAGCCGCCGCAGAGTGTTCCGATATAAACGAGGATATATTTGATGATCTCGCCAAGGGGAGTGAATACAACAGGTGTGCCTGCACGCTCGCTTTTTCTGACCATGTATATCGCATACGAGCCGACAAGCATTGCCGCGGCAATAAAGAGCATGACGCTTGACTCTGCGACGCGCATGGTGTCATTATTCAAAAGGAAGCGCATAGCCGGTGAGGTTTTTTCGAAGAAGCCGACATTGAAATAATAGTCAAACCAGAAGTTTTCGCTGAAAATGCCGACAAACGCGATCGAAACAAGGCAGATCACGGGGATGACATAGGTTGCAACGACCGTGAGTGTGAAGTGCACCGCGCCGAGTCCGCTTATCATGCCGACTAAGGTTGACAGGGCAAAGAAAAATATACTGTAAATAAAGGTTTCCGCGCTCATTATGAGGACGTTTACAAGGAGAGTTTCGCTGATAAGTCCGTTTGAAGCGAGGACTGCAAGCGTGAAAATGATATTGAAAATATAAGGTATGGCAAGCGTGATAAATGCGGTTGTGAGCTGGGTTAAAAAGAGCTGCTTGCGTTTTACCGGCAGGCTGTGGTAAAAGTCGATCGAAACCTTATTTTTAAGGTAACCGAACCTTGCGCAGGAGACGACTATACCGAATATTGAAACAGCAATTACCACGAAATAACGTATAACCGAAACCCAATCCTCTGCAAACTCATTTTTCAGTCTTATTAAGTCATCGGCACTGTCTATCACACGGTTTGATATGGTAAGCAGCACGGGAACGGGCAGAATGAAGAAAAGTATGATTGTGAAAAGCAGTATTGTCGTCCAGAACTGCTTTGCCGTGAACTTAAAGAGCGGTGCAAAGCCGGCACGCTTGATATCAGTAGTCGAGCTTTGAGAAGTCATAACCTTTTTCCTCCATTTCGCTTATGAATATTTCCTCAAGGGTGAGCGGTACGGTTTCGTAGAATGTAGGGTTCTTTTCGATCATCTGACGGTTTATTTCGTCGATGGTGCCGCGTGCGATGAATGAAACGAGACTGCCGCGCTTTGAGTATGCGAGTATTTTCATGGGGACGAGCTTTGATGCGTCAAATTCGCCCTCGAAGATCGCCTGAACCTTATGAAATTCCGATTTCATGTCGTCAAGCTCACGGACAAACAGCAGGTCACCCTTGTGTAAGAGTCCCACCGTGTCGCAGATATCCTCCATTTCGCGAAGGTTGTGTGACGCGATAATGGTGGTCATGCCGCCGTCTGCCGATTCTTCCGCTAAAATACGCTTTACAAGCTGACGAACAACGGGATCGAGTCCGTCGAATGTCTCGTCACAGAGCAGATATTTCGGACGTGCCGAGATTCCGAGCATGACCGATGCCTGCTTTTTCATACCCTTCGAAAAGGTGTTGATCTTACGGTCACAGTCGAGCGTGAATATGCTTTGCAGACGCTTGAAGGTTTCGTCCGAGAAGTTTGTGTAAACGGTTTTATAGAGCTTTCGCATATCGTTTATCGTGCAATGCGGAATGAAATACTGTTCATCCGAAAGATAGACGATATCCTGCTTTACGAGGTCATTTTCCCAAACGGGCAGGCTGTCGTATGTAACCTCTCCCTCGTCGGGCTTTATAACGCCGCAGAGTATACGCAGCATCGTGGATTTTCCCGAGCCGTTTGAGCCGATAAGTCCGAATATTGAGCCGTCCCTGACTGTCGCGTTTACGTTTTCAAGCGAACGGATCTTTCCATAGCTCATGCTGACGCCTTTGAGTTCAATCATTTTTATCCCTCCAAATCTCCTCTGTCATTTTGATGATATCTTCCCTCGAAACACCGGCGTCAAACGCTTTTTTCAGTGCTTCCCTGAGTTCCTCCGCCGCTTCGTTTCTCTGCGTGCCGCGAAGTCCCTCGACGTTATCGCAAACGAAGCTGCCGCGGCCTTGAATCGAATATATGATTCCCTGACGTTCAAGCTCGGCGTACGCCTTGGCAATGGTGTTCGGGTTTATGGCGAGCTCTCCTGCGAGGGTGCGGACTCCCGGAAGCTGTTCGTCGGGCCCCAATATACCGCGAAGAATGAGTAATTTTATATTGTCGGTAAGCTGTTCCCAGATCGGCTTGCGATCACGGGTGTCAACGGTGATTATTCCCATGCGTTTCCCTCCTTGTTTGTGGTGTATTAGGTGTACTATGTGTAGTAGTACAGTTAGATTATAGCATACCACACAGATATTGTCAATAGGGTTTATGAAATTTACCAAAAAATTTTTGTTTTTGCGATTTACTATTGAAATATTGACCGTAATATATTACAATATTAATATAGGACAATAACTTATGCGTCTGTTTTGATAGTATCACCAAAAGCAGATGGGAAAATTGTGGAGATTGTTCAAAATTATCACTATATTTTGAAAGTTTGACATAAACTTCGGCATATTGGATATTTACTAAAATCACAAAAAATGTTACAATATATATGATACTGTATATTTGTAGTATCATCGCAATTTTTTAGTGATCCCGAGGTGTTTAAAATAGACAGCAAAATTTCTCGCCGAGTCGGTATTATGACTCTCGGCTGTAAGGTTAACCAATACGAAAGCACGGCAATTGCCGAAGAATTTGAGAAGCACGGCTTCACGATCGGTAAATTTTCCGAGAAATGCGGCGTTTATATAATCAATTCCTGCACGGTTACGGCTGAAAGTGATCGCAAAACGCGTCAGATGATCCGTCGTGCGGCACGTCACAATCCCGAGGCGTATGTCCTCGTTACCGGCTGTTATGCCCAGCTTAATGCAGGTAAAGCGGCAGGTATTGACGGCGTTGACTTCATCTGCGGTAATTCAAGCAAAACAAGACTCGTCGATGCGGCGCTCGGTCTCATTGCATCGGGCGAAAAGAATCACGCGGCAGCTATTATGGTGGACGATATCATGAGGGCTCCGTTTGAGCCGATGACGATCCATTCCTCCGAGCGTACACGTGCATATGTCAAGATCGAGGACGGCTGTGACAATCACTGTACATACTGTATCGTTCCGTTTGCACGCGGTAAGGTTCGTTCGAAATCACCCGACGATGTTATTTCCGAGGTCATGGGACTTGTCAGAAGCGGATACCGTGAGGTGGTGCTGACGGGTATCGAAACCGCATCCTACGGTAAGGATTTTGACGACGGTTACCGTCTGATTGATCTTCTTGAAGAAGTTGACAAAATCGAAGGACTTGAGCGTATCAGACTCGGTTCGCTTGATCCGTCGATACTGAAGCCCGAATTTGTTGACCGCGTTGCAAAGCTTTCACATTTCGCACCTCATTTTCATATATCAATGCAGGCAGCGTGTGACAGCGTGCTTAATGCAATGAAGCGCAAATACAACGTGGCGATGGCCCAAGAATATATCGCATACATCCGCGAAAAGATACCGACGGTCACGTTCGCTTCCGATTTTATTGTCGGCTTCCCGAATGAAACGGATGCACAGTTTAAGGAAACGGTGGCGTTTGTCCGTCGAGTCGGCTTCACGCATCTGCATATTTTCCCGTATTCGAAGCGTTCGGGCACGGTTGCCGCCGAGATGGACGGACAGGTTCCCGACGACGTTAAGTCTGCACGTCTCGGACGTCTCGATGCCGCACAGCGCGAATGTATCTATGCTATGGCAGAGGGATACATCGGACAGCAGAAGGAAGTTTTGTTTGAGCTTTGTGAGGACGGCAGAGCTATTGGTCATACGCCCGAGTTTTTAGAGGTTGCCGTTATAACGAACGACGATCTTCACAACGAGGTCAGAACCGTTAAGCTCAACGGCTTTGACGGGAATGTATTTACAGGGTTTATTGTTTGATTGAATAACAAGCCGCGTAATTCCTATACACGAAATCATTTACACTTATAAATAAAAAGGAGTCGCAATATGGTTTACAGAATATTTGTTGAAAAGCAGCCTGCACACGCAGTTGAAGCGAGATCACTTTTCTCGGACATCCGTGAGAATCTGATGATCACCTCGCTGACATCCCTTCGCGTACTCAATCGCTATGACATTGAGGGCATTTCCGAGGAGATCTTTGCAAAGGCGAAGAACACTATCTTCTCCGAGCCGCAGAGCGATATTATTTTTGATGACGTTACCGCCGGTGTGGGCGAGTATATATTTGCAGTTGAATATCTGCCCGGTCAGTTTGACCAGCGTGCCGATTCCTGCGCACAGTGTGTACAGCTTATTACATATGAGGACAGACCTGCTGTTCGTACCGCGAGAGTTTACATTCTTTCGGGCAACGTTACCGAGGATGAGCTTGCGAAGATCAAGGCTTACGTGATCAACCCCGTTGAGAGCCGTGAAGCATCCCTCGCGAAGCCCGAAACTCTTGCCGAGGTCTTTGATATCCCCACAACTGTTGAAACGATCGACGGTTTTATCGCTTACGGCGAGGACGAGCTTAAAAACTTCCTCAAAAAGTATGCGCTTGCAATGGATCTTGACGACGTTAAGTTCTGCCAGAGCTACTTCAAGAACGAAGAAAAGCGCGATCCGACGATCTCCGAGGTTCGCCTTATCGACTCATATTGGTCTGACCACTGCCGTCATACCACATTCCTCACCGCTATTGATGAGGTTAAGATCGGCGAGAAGTATATCGAGGACACATATAACGATTACCTCGAAAAGCGTAAGTTCGTTTACGGCGAGCGCAAGAAGAATATCTCCCTCATGGACATGGGTACGATCGCGGCTAAATATCTCAAAAAACGCGGTGTACTTAAGAACATGGACGAATCCGAGGAGATCAACGCTTGCTCGATCAAGATAAAGGTTGACGTTGACGGCGAGGAGCAGGATTGGCTTCTCATGTTCAAGAACGAAACACACAACCATCCCACAGAGATCGAGCCCTTTGGTGGTGCGGCAACCTGTCTTGGCGGTGCTATCCGTGACCCGCTTTCGGGACGTGCGTATGTATACCAGGCGATGCGTGTGACCGGTTGTGCCGATCCTCGTCTGCCCGTTTCGGAAACTATGCCCGGTAAGCTTCCGCAGAGTAAGATCACACACGGTGCTTCCGCAGGTTATTCGTCTTACGGTAACCAGATCGGTCTTGCAACCGGGGCTGTTTATGAATTATACCATCCCAACTATGTCGCAAAGCATCTTGAGATCGGTGCGGTCGTCGGTGCAGCTCCCGAATGTAACGTAGTTCGTGAGCGTCCCGAGGCAGGTGACGTTATCGTTCTGCTTGGCGGTAAGACCGGACGTGACGGCTGCGGTGGTGCGACAGGTTCTTCAAAGGCACACACTGCAGAATCGCTTACAACCTGCGGCGCAGAGGTTCAGAAGGGTAATCCCCCCGAGGAAAGAAAGATCCAGCGTCTTTTCAGAAACGGCGAGGTTACACGTCTTATCAAGAGATGTAATGACTTCGGTGCAGGCGGTGTATCTGTTGCTATCGGTGAGCTTGCTGACGGTCTTGATATTGACCTTTCAAAGGTTCCGAAGAAATATGAGGGACTTGACGGCACAGAGCTTGCAATCTCCGAATCGCAGGAGAGAATGGCAGTTGTCGTTGCGGCTGAAAACGTTGACAAGTTCCGTGAATTTGCATCGCGTGAAAACCTCGAATCGACTGTTGTTGCAACGGTTACCGAGGAAGCACGTCTCAAGATGCTCTGGAACGGCAAATATATAATCGATCTCTCCCGTGAGTTCCTTAACTCAAACGGTGCAGAGAAGCATACAACCATCGAAATTACACCCGTAAACGAGGACGGTCTGCTCGACGGTTATGCGGCAAGCCTTGATACCGCAAACACCGAAAAGGCACTCAAAGAGCTTATTTCCGACCTCAACATCTGCTCGCAGAGAGGTCTTGTTGAGAAGTTTGACAGTTCGATCGGCGCAGGTACTGTCGTAATGCCTTACGGCGGTAAATATCAGCTCACACAGCCTCAGTACATGGCGGCGAAGATTCCGGTTCTCGAGGGCGAAACAGATACTACATCGGTTATGGCGTACGGTTACGATCCGTTCCTCTCCGAGAAGAGCCCTTATCACGGTGCGGCTTATGCTGTTGTTGAATCGGTTGCAAAGTTAGTTGCGGCAGGTATCGATTACAAGAGCATCTACCTCACATTCCAGGAATATTTCGAGCGTACAAACAACAAGCCCGAGCGTTGGGGTAAACCCATGGCGGCACTTCTCGGCTCACTCAAGGCACAGCTTGAACTTAACATCGCGGCAATCGGCGGTAAGGACTCCATGTCGGGTACATTTGAGAACATCGACGTTCCGCCGACACTCGTTTCCTTCGCAATCGCTCCGATGGATGCAAAGAAGATCGTAACTCCCGAATTTAAGTCGGCAGGCGATAAGGTTTATTACCTCGCTCCGAAGTATAACGAGGACAAGCTTCCCGATTTCGCGTCGCTTCGTGACCTCTTTGAAAAGGTTTACGCTATCGCGGCAAGCGGCAAGGCAAAGGCTGTTTACACTGTTGACGCAGGCGGTGTTGCCGAGGGTATCATGAAGATGAGCTTCGGTAACCGTGTCGGCTTCAAGTCCGAGGGAATTGATACAAAGACACTGTTCGCCCTTAACTACGGTGCATTCATCATTGAGAGTGCGGACGAGCTTGATGCAGAGCTTATCGGTTACACCACCGACGACGGTAAGATCACAATCGGCGGTACATCCGTTGCCATCACCGAGCTTGCAGATGCTTGGGAAAATACACTTGAGAAGGTATTCCCGACCAAGGCGGCAGAGGTTAAGCCCGAAACCACCGAAACATTCACCTGCACCACCCGTGCAAAGGCACATCATATAGATACATTCGCAAAGCCGAGAGTTGTCATCCCCGTATTCCCCGGTACAAACTGCGAATACGACACCATGCGCCGTTTCGTTAAGGCAGGTGCACACGCGGACATTTTCGTTCTCCGCAACCTTGATGCAAAGGCACTCGGCGATGCTGTTGACGAGTTCGTATCGCTTCTTGATAATGCACAGATGCTCATGATCCCCGGCGGATTCTCCGGCGGTGACGAGCCTGACGGATCGGGCAAATTCATCACGGCGGTACTCCGCAATCCGAGAGTTAAAGAGGCTGTAACAAGACTGCTTGAGCAGCGTGACGGTCTTGCGCTCGGTATCTGTAACGGCTTCCAGGCACTCATCAAGTCGGGACTTCTTCCTTACGGAAAGATCATGGACGAGATGAACGCGGACTGCCCGACGCTTACCTTCAACGCAATCGGACGTCACCAGTCGATGATGGTTCGTACACGCATTGCATCGAACAAGTCACCTTGGCTTGCAGGCGTAAATGCAGGCGATATCCACTCGATTCCGATCTCTCACGGTGAGGGACGCTTCTGGGCGAGTGAGGAGCTTGTGAGAAGTCTTGCGGCTAACGGTCAGATCGCGACACAGTACGTTGATATGGACGGTAACCCGACTATGGATATCCGTTACAATCCGAACGGTTCGACATATGCTATAGAGGGTATTCTCAGTCCCGACGGACGTATCCTCGGTAAGATGGGACACAGTGAGCGTATCGGCAGAAACGTTGCTGTAAACATCGAGGGCGATAAGGATCAGAAGATCTTCGAGTCCGGCGTTAAGTATTTCAAATAAAACTATATGGGGCTGTCTTGTCCATACAAAGGCAGCTCCCTTGGTTTTGTGTGTGGCAATCGAAGCGTATGGGAATTACGCGGCTTTTTACCCTCTCCGTCTCACTTCGCTCGACACCTCTCCCAGAGTGAGAGGCTTTAAGTAACTTTGTGATGCAAAACGAAAAAAGGTGAATCTGAGGCCGGCGGAGCTGGCAGAGCGAACGATTACAGCGAACAAAGCGAATCCGGAGCCGTAAGGCGGAGTTGAGCGCAAATCGGGCGCAGCCAAGGAGGTGCAAAGGGGAGCTCGAGGGGAATAGGAAACTGCGGCAGCTGGTTTCTATGTCTCTCGAATTACGCGAAAATCGAAGCGACACACTTCGGGAAAATCAAACTCCATTTTCTCACATATGCAATATAAAAATTATACCCGAGCACAATATTTTTCCAAAAAATGAGCAAAATACATTATGCAACGTTAAACGGAGGTGAATCGGATGAAACACGTTGACATATACACCGACGGCGCTTGTAAATGTAATCCCGGACCGGGCGGTTGGGGTGCTGTTATCGTATATAACGGCATCGAAAAGGAGCTTTCCGGCGGCGAAGCGCAAACCACTAATAACCGCATGGAGCTTATGGCGGCGATCAGTGCGCTCGAAGCACTTAAAGAGTCCTGCGACGTGACGCTTACGTCCGATTCAAAATATATGGTCGATTCTATCGAAAAAGGTTGGGTTTACGGCTGGAAGAAAAACGGCTGGAAAAAATCCGACAAATCCCCGGCGCTCAACCCCGATCTGTGGGAACGATTGCTTGCACAGCTTGCACGTCACGAGGTCAAGCTTGTTTGGGTTAAAGGCCATGCGGGACATCCGTATAACGAGCGTTGTGATCAGCTTGCGTGTGGTCAGGCGGAGCTTTACCGTTAGAGTTCACGGAATGTTTACATTAAAATGTAGTTTGTGTATTGAAATGTGCACTAAAAAGGTATACAATTAATATGCGGTAATAATAACCGTTCTATTATAAAATTATCTTCCATACGGAAAGGATGAATAAATATCATGGCAGAGAGATTGGTTTACGCCGATAATGCGGCAACCACATCGACTTCACCTGCAGTGCTTGAAGCGATGATGCCTTATCTCACCGAGGTTTACGGCAATCCGTCGAGCCTGCATCAAAAGGGCAGAATAGCAAAGGCGGCAATCACAGAGGCACGCGAGAAGATCGCATCGCTCCTTAACTGCAAGCCGAACGAAATATACTTCACGGCAAGCGGCTCGGAAGCTGATAACTGGGCGATCAAGGGTATCGCATACGCGATGAAAAACCGCGGCAGACATATCATTTCAACCAAGATCGAGCATCACGCTGTGCTTCATGCGCTTGAAAGTCTTGAAAAAGAGGGCTTTGAGGTTACGTATCTTGATACTGACAGTGAAGGACGTGTAACACCCGAGCAGGTTGCGGCGGCGGTTCGTATCGATACTATCCTTGTTGAGGTTATGTATGCTAACAATGAGATCGGTACAATCGAGCCGATTCGCGAAATTGCGGCGGCTGTTAAGGAAAAGAACCCCAAGACACTCGTTTTCACCGATGCTGTTCAGGCAGTTGGCGCGATCCCGATAAACATTGCCGAGCTTGGCGTTGATATGCTCTCTCTTTCGGGACATAAAATTCACGCTCCCAAGGGTATCGGTGCACTTTATATCAGAAACGGCGTTCGTATCAATAACCTCATCGACGGCGGAGGTCAGGAGAGAAGCAGACGCGGCGGTACAGAGAATGTTCCGTATATCGTTGGTCTTGCGAAGGCTCTTGAGGATGCTGTCGGCGGACTTGATGAGGGTAAACGTGTTGAGGCAATGCGTGACCGTCTCATTGATGCTATCACGGCTATACCGCACACGCGTCTCAATGGTCCGAAAGAGGGCAGACTTCCCGGAAACGTCAATGTTTCGTTCGAATTTATCGAGGGCGAGAGCTTGCTTCTGCTTCTCGATATGGCAGGAATCTGTGCTTCCACCGGCTCGGCTTGCTCGTCAAGCTCACTTGAACCGTCACACGTGCTCCTGGCGATCGGTGTACCCGTTGAACAGGCGCACGGTTCATTAAGACTTTCGATCAGCCGTGATACGACGGATGCGGATATTGACTACATTTTGGAAAAGTTACCGCCTATAGTTGAAAGACTTCGCGCAATGAGTCCGCTTTATAACGGTTAAGCGCATACACAGTGAAAGGAGATATACTATGTACAGTGAAAAAGTAATGGATCACTTCGCCAATCCGAGAAATGTCGGCGAGATCGAGAATGCAGACGCTGTTGGCGAGGTTGGTAACGCAACCTGCGGCGATATCATGAGAATGTACCTCAAAATAAACGAAAATGAGGTTATCGAGGACGTAAAATTCAAGACCTTTGGCTGCGGTGCGGCTATTGCGACATCGTCAATGGCAACCGAGCTTATCAAGGGAAAGACCGTCGAGGAGGCTCTTAAGCTTACAAACAAGGCGGTTATCGAGGCTCTTGACGGACTTCCGCCTCAGAAGATCCACTGTTCCGTCCTTGCCGAAGAAGCGGTAAAGGAAGCGATCGCGAATTATTATGACAAAAAAGGCATTGCACACGATCTTCGTAAAGGTGGCTGTGCCGGTCATTGCTCAAGTTGCACCAAGCATCAGTAATATAAATCCGACTGTCCTACATCAACGGGGCAGTCTTTTTTGTGTCCGTCGGCTGTCATACTGCGGATGGTTTGCAGAATATCAATTATAACGGAGATACATGGTAAAAGAAAGCTTGATTGGAAGAATATTACATAATTTTACATATATTTACTAAAAATCGCTAATTTTGTGCAAATTGTATAGGTGTAGAAAAAATAGTGATATTTTTGTGCAAAATGCACTATGAAAAATGAGACTTTTGAGCTGTCAAGGTACTGTTTTGGAAGTCCAGCATAGTAATTTAAAATTACCTGCGGTACAAAATGTTCAGGGACGTATCTCAATAAACCCGATGAATACAAGACTTTTGTAGCTGACAAAAGTAAATTTGAATTACACAACAACCGTTACGTTTGTCGTACAAAAGAGCTCGACCCGATGCGGCACAGCTCGACAAAATGTGAACAACCGAATTTCGGCACAAGAGTGACTTTTGAGGGCGGCACGGAAAAGTTGCGAAAAAAATGCCGCTCTTGACTTTTTTGCGGTGTTATGCTATTATATTTGTATGAAAAAATCGGCGGACTGTCCCGATATGATGATGGGAACCGCCGATTAGTTCACTGCTTTGTTATGCCCTTTGCGCGTTTTGAGTTTTGTCTTCATTATATTATAAGCCACACAAACGGCAGCTCGGAATGCGAAAAAAGGTTACAGACAAGGCTTCTATGCGATTCTATACCCTTCAAAGTAATTTCTTGGCAGGAGGAACAAGTTAATGAAAAAAACGAGATTAACACGTTTAATTGCCGGTTTTTTATCATTGATGATGCTCGGTTCAGGTCTCGGCGTTGCTACGGCTGCGCAGACTGAAACCGCCGAAACGGAAAATGACAGCTCCATGGTCGGCTACGATATAGCTGACGTTCAGGCTCTGTTAAACGCCGAAACCTACGCGGATTATGCGGTGAGAAATGCCGATGTTAAGCGCGCAGAATCATCAATCGTTATAAACGCCGTCGATTACAACAAGGAACTGACAGACGCTGCGGTGGAAGTGCGCGATGGTGTGCTTTATACTCCCAGCTCGGGTACTGTAACATGGGATGCCTATGTTCCCGAAACGGCTAAATATGCAGTTGAGATCGAATACAGCTTCTTGGCATCCGGTGAATCGTTCAACGACGAGGAAGCCAAGGCTACTGCTATCGAGCGCAGACTGCGTATTGATGGGGAGTATCCCTTCAAGGGAGCGAGATACCTTTCGCTTTCCAAAGTGTGGCATGACAGTCTTGTGGACAATTACGATGATGGCGGACGCGGCTTCGTTCTCGACCTCAATAAAAATGAGATCAGACCGGAGAAGAACGTCGTTCCCGAATGGTGTACTTATGTTATGTCCGACTCGACAGGATACGACATCAATCCTTTTGAAATCGTATTCACCGAAGGTACTCACACCATCTCCTTTGAGGGCACACGTGAAACTCTTATCATCAAGAGCATAACGCTTTTTCCCTATGAGGAGCTTCCGTCATACAGCGATGTTGAAGCAGAATATGAGAAAAACGGTTACAAGCCGGCAACCGGTGTTGAGCCCATTATCATTGAGGCTGAGTTCACCGGCGCAACCTCAGACCAGACCATTTATCCGCAGAATGACAGAACTTCCGCGATAACCTCTCCTCAGAGCTCGTCGCAGTCCAAGCTCAATGCGATCGGCGGAACAAAATGGCAGGGTGTCGGTCAGTGGATCGAGTATACATTCACGCCCGAAGCAAGCGGTCTTTATGAGATCGTTCCGCGCTTCAAGCAGGCTGACCTTAACGGTATGTATACATCCCGCCGTATTTACATAAACGGTGAGATCCCTTTCGAGGAAGCAAATTACCTCCAGTTCAATTTCTCTGAATCCTGGAATGTAAAGGCACTCAACAACGGCGAGACCTCGTTCCAGTTCTACTTTGAAGCGGGCAAAGAATATACAATAAGATTTGAAGTTGTTCTCGGCGAAATGAGTGAGATCATCGGACGTATTCAGAATGCTCTCACCTCGATCAACAACGACTACCTGAAGATCCTTCAGATTACAGGTGCCGATCCCGACCAGTATCGTGACTATAACTTCAGAGGACTTATTCCGGACACCATCAAGGACCTTTACAAGCAGTACCGCGAGATCGATGCCGTTTCCAAGCTCATAACCGAGATCAACGGCTCCAAGGGAAGCAACACGGCAACTCTTGACAACATCGCGCGTGTTCTTGAAAAGATGGCGACCGATGAGGACGAGGTTGCTAAGAACCTTTCAACTCTTAAGAGTAACATCGGTACGCTCGGTACATGGCTTAACAGCGTAAGAAGCCAGCCGCTGCTTCTCGACTATATTTCGATCCAGCCCGCAGGAACAAAGCTTCCCAAGGCTGAGGCGGGATTCTTCGATTCAGTCGGCTTTGAGGTCAAGTCGTTCGTTATGTCGTTCTTCACAGACTATTCGAACATGGGTGCAACCAAAGAGCTCGATCAGAATGAAATTATCGACGTTTGGGCACAGAGCGACCGTGACTCCGCACAGGTTATCCGTACACTCTGCGATAACTACTTCGTTGGTGAGCAGGGAATCGGCGTTAACCTCCGACTCGTTGCGGCAGGTACACTTCTCCCGGCGACACTTTCGGGAACAGGTCCTGACGTTGCACTTGAAAACGCTCAGACCATCCCGGTTCAGTATGCGATCAGAAGTGCAGTTCTTCCGCTTAACCCTGAGGGATATGCAGATGAAGAAGGCGACGATGAGGAAACCAAGGCTTACAAGGCAGAGATGAGACAGGTCTTCTCAAACTTCGATGAGGTTGCTTCGAGATTCTCCGAGTCCGCAACCGTTCCGATGTCGCTTTACGGCGTAACGTACGGTCTGCCCGAAACTCAGACATTCTCGATGATGTTCTATCGTAAGGACGTCCTCGCAGAGCTTGGTCTTGATATCCCGAGAACATGGGACGACCTTATGGCTATGGTTCCTGTTCTTCAATATAATAATATGGAAGTCGGTATACCGAACAGTATGGCAGGTCTCCAGCTCTTCCTCTATCAGATGGGCGGCGAGCTCTATGCCGATGACGGTATGAGAATCAACCTCGACTCCAATGTTGCACTTGAAGCATTCGACACCATGTGTTCTTACTTTACTCAGTATTCGTTCCCGTATCAGTACGATGCGGCGAACCGTTTCAGAACGGGTGAAATGCCGATTATCTTCGCTGACTACATCACGATGTATAATCAGCTCTCCGTCTTCGCAACCGAAATTCGTGACCTTTGGGAGTTCGTACCGATAATCGGTATGGAACAGGAGGATGGCACAATCAATAATGTTGCGATCTCCACTGTAACCTCCATCATCATGATGAACGGCTGTGATAAGCAGGAAAGCGCTTGGAAATTCATGGATTGGTACACGACCAAGGAAACACAGTCCGACTACGCAAACGAAAAGGTTGCTATAGTTGGTATGGGTTCAATGTTTGCAACTGCTAATAAGGAAGCAATCAAGTCCCTGCCTTGGACGTCAACAGACATCGAAAATATCTTCGCTCAGTACAATAACCTTGCTACTATCGAAGAAATGCCCGGCGGTTACATTATAACCCGTTATGTTGAGTTCGCGTTCCTTGATGCGCTCAATAACAACGCGGATCCTGTTGAAGCACTCCTCGGCTATGTTGACGATATCAATAAGGAAATCACCAGAAAGCGTCAGGAATTTGATCTTGACACGCTTGAGCTTGGTGAAACACTTGCTGACAGAGAAGCAAAGCAGAAGGAACAGCAGGAACAGGAAACCGAATAAACGACTAATTATTCCGATTCTCCGTCCTCCGGGAACGGGCGGGCGGAGACGGTATCATAAATTTCTGTAAAGGAGAGAATACAGATGCCACAGAACGCAACGGCAAAAAAATCGCCGAAGCCGACTTCTCGTAAAGAAATGACCAAGTTTCAGTGGACTCTTAAAGAGATAGCTCGTAATAAAACTGCGTACATCATGATCGCGCCGTTTATTATCCTCTTTACCATCTTCACTGTATTCCCGGTTGCTTTGTCTATCATTTTGAGCTTCACCGAGTTTAACCTGCTCGAATTTCCCAGATTCATCTTCGCGGACAACTATATCAGACTCTTCCTCGATGATGATATCTTCCTGACCGCCGCTCAGAATACCCTCGTATTCGCGTCGATCACAGGTCCCGTATCATACTTTATATCCCTGCTCGTTGCTTGGTTCATTAACGAGCTTACTCCCAAGATCCGTGCGATAGTTACTCTTATCTTCTATGCGCCGTCCATCGCGGGTTCCGTTTACCTCATTTGGCAGGTAATCTTCTCAAGTGACTCATACGGCTATGTTAATGCTTGGCTGCTTGAGTTCGGATTTATAACCGAGCCTATTCTGTTCTTTAAGGACGCAAATTACGTTATGCCTCTGTGTATCGTTGTTGCGCTCTGGACTTCGCTCGGTACTTCCTTCCTCTCGTTTATCGCAGGTCTTCAGACTATCGATAAGTCGCTTTATGAGGCAGGTGCGGTTGACGGCGTTAAGAACAGATGGCAGGAGCTCTGGTATATCACTCTGCCGACGATGAAGCCGCAGCTTATGTTCGGTGCGGTTATGGCTATAACCCAGTCGTTCGGTTTCGGTGCGGTCGTTACTGCACTCGCAGGTATGCCGTCTGTTGACTATGCGGCTCATACCATCATGCATCACCTCGAGGACTACGGCGGACAGCGTTTCGAAGTCGGTTACTCCTCAACAATCGCGGTTATACTGTTCATCGTCATGGTGGGCTGTAACCTCGTGATCAAGAAATTACTTTCGAAGGTGGGACAATAATATGGCAAAGTTAAGAACCAGAAAACATAAAGTTGTCCTCAACCGTTCGGTTGGCGGCGACCTCGGCATTAACGTAATGCTTATTATCCTCGGCGCTTTCATGTTCCTGCCGATGCTTTACGTTATCATGCAGTCGCTGAAGCCTCTTGATGAGCTTTGGATGTATCCTCCGCGCTTCTATGTTGTAAGCCCGACTCTCAAGAACTTCTCCGACCTCTTTAAGCTCATGAGCACATCTTGGGTTCCTTTCTCAAGATACATATTCAACACCGTATTTATTTCGGTTTCGGGTACTGTCGGTAACCTGATCTTCTCCTCCATGGCGGCTTACGCTCTGGCTAAGATCAAGTTCCCCGGACGCGGCTGGATCTTCCAGGTCATCGTCCTCTCCCTTATGTTTAACTCCACCGTCACCGCTATTGCAAACTTCCTTACCATGAGTACTCTCCACTGGGTTGATACTTACCTCGCGATCATCGTTCCCGCTTGGTGTACCTCCCTTGGTCTTTACCTCATGAAGCAGTTCATGGAATCCTCGGTTTCCGATGCGGTTCTCGAATCTGCACGACTTGACGGTGCTTCCGAGTTCTATACATTCATCAAGATCGCGATGCCGATGGTTAAGCCCGCTTGGCTTACACTTATCATTTACTCCTTCCAGGGCCTTTGGAACGCGGGTAACTCGATCTACATCTATTCCGAACAGTTAAAGACCTTCAACTACGCTATCAACCAGATCGTTGCCGGCGGTATTGCCCGTGCAGGTGCTGCTGCGGCTTCTCAGGTTATCATGATGGCGGTTCCGATCAGCGTATTTATTATCACTCAGAGTAACATCATCGAAACGATGGGTTCATCGGGTATGAAGGACTAAAGGAGGGTAATTATGAAAAAATCAATAAAGTTACTTGCCCTCGCAGCTTGTCTCATTCTTGCTTTCGGATGCCTGCCGCTCTCGGCTATCACTCCGTATTCAACATACACCTATTCAATCGACGGCTTCGCTCTTCAGTCTCCCGACGCTTATGTTCCGGACAGACAGATCGATTCCGAATATATGGGTGTTGAGCCTGCAATCGACGATCCCCGTGACCTCGTTGTTGACGAATACAAAAACGTTTACATCGCAGACGCGGCTAACAACCGTATCGTCGTTCTTGACAGATATTACAAGCTGAAATTCTACATCGATTCCTTTGTCAATCAGAACGGCGTTCCGGACTCGCTTTCAAGTCCTTCGGGCGTTTTCGTTCAGAATGACAAGATCTACGTTGCCGATACAGACAACAACCGTATCGTAATGTTCGAGATCGACGGTACTTACTATAAGACCATCGAAGAACCCGATGCAGACGTTTTCCCCGCAGGCTCGGTTTATAAGCCGGTTGCAATCGCGGTTGACGAATACGGCCGTATCTATGTCGTATCCTCCTCCACATACATGGGCGTTATCGCGATCAATGAAGATGGCGAATTCCAGGGCTTCATCGGTGCGCAGAAGGTTACGATCAGTGCTCTCGATATCCTCTGGAGAAACTTCCAGACCGCAGAGCAGAGAAAGTTCTCGCAGCAGTACGTTTCGACTGAGTTTAACAACATCACCATCGACAAGGACGGCTTCATTTATGTAACCACCTCGTCGGTCGATCCTGACTCGCAGCAGGCAGCTATTGACAGCAAGGACAGCACATATGCTCCCGTTAAGAAGCTCAACACTGCAGGTGCGGACATCATGAAGCGTAACGGCTTCTTCGGTCCCGGCGGTGAAGTAAAGGTTTCGAATCTTACAACCGCAGAGATCACCGGTGCTTCCGTAATCATCGACGCGGCTGTCGGTCCTGAGGAAACCTGGTCGATCATCGACGAAAAGCGTTCCAAGATCTTCACCTATGATGAGGGTGGTAATCTCCTCTTCGTCTTCGGTGATATCGGTCAGCAGCTCGGTAACATTCAGTCTATTGAGGCAATTGCTTATCTCGACAGTGATATTCTTATCCTCGATAAGGCTGCCGACAATATTACTGTTTTCAGACGCACCGAGTACGGCGACCTGCTTATCGAGGCTGTCAGAAACACTAACGAACGTAACTATGACAAGTCGATGGAATACTGGCTGGAGATACGCCAGAGAAACAATAACTTCGACTCTGCATACATCGGTATAGGTAAAGCACTCTACAGAGAAGCAAAGTATACCGAAGCGATGGAATCCTACAAGTCGGCATACGACACCGAAAACTATTCCGAAGCATTCAAGGAAATAAGAAAGAACTGGATTGCAAAGAATATTCTCTGGATCCCCGTAATTGCAATCGTTGTTGTTGCCCTCCTCGTAATCTTTAATAAGTACGCGGCTAAGATCAACAAGAAAACTCAGCTCAAGAAAGGACGCAAGACCTTCAAGGAAGAGCTCCTTTACGCTTGTCACCTTATTCTCCATCCGTTTGACGGCTTCTGGGATCTGAAGCATGAACAGCGCGGTTCTGTCAGAGCAGCTCTTGTTTGGCTTGTTGTTGCGATTCTGACCTTCTTCTATCAGGATGTCGGAACCGGTTACATTTTCGATCCCCGTCAGGAATCCTCAACGATCCTTGTTCAGGTTGCTGCAGTTGCAGTTCCCGTTATTCTCTGGACCGTTGCAAACTGGTGTCTCACAACTCTGTTTGACGGTGAAGGAAGTCTTAAGGATATCTTCGTCGCAACCTGCTATGCGCTCGTTCCGATCCCGATCCTTATTATTCCCTCGGTCCTCTATTCCAATGTGGCACTTGCAGGCGAATCCACCATCATCAATCTTCTCGTAACCTTCGCCTTTGTCTGGGCAGGTCTGCTCATCTTCTTTGGTATGATGGTTACACACGATTATACGTTCGGAAAGAATGTTCTTACCTGTCTCGGTACGATCCTCGGTATGGCGATCATCATGTTTATCGGTGTTCTCTTCTCCGCGCTTCTTGCTAAGATCGTAAGCTTCATTTCCAGCATCGTTACAGAAGTTTCATTCCGTATGTAATAACAGGATAGGAGTATAGTAATGAAGAAAATTAAATTATTATCGGCGTTCCTGGCTGTTGTTATGGTTCTTGGAATGCTCCCGGTGCTTGCGGCTGAACCGCTTGTTCCCGGATTTGATGAAGAAGAGGGAAAGCCCACTATTGATTACGTAAAGCAGGTCTTCGCATCTCCCGAGGATAAGCTCGCAACCATGACCAAATACCTCGAAAAAGAGGATATGTCACTCTATGTTGAGCCTGTTTCCGGTGAAATTGCTTACGTAAACAACAAGACCGGTCAGATCCTTTTCTCAAACCCCTTTGATGTTGCGTCCACAACGTCAACCAATGACACAAAACAAAAGCTTCTCTCGCAGATCATGATCAACTATACCGATAACGGTAAAGTTAACACCATGAACAGCTACGTTGAAGCTTGTCTGCGCGGTCAGATCACCGTTAAGAAGATCAAGAACGGTGTTCGCGTTGAATATGCGATGGGACGTACCGAAACACGTAAGCTGCTTCCGATGTATATGGAGCGTTCGCGTTTTGAAGAGCTCATTCTCGCAAATATTCCCGAGGATGCTAAGGCGTCTGACGGAAAGAATGCACTCGCTAAGTTCAAGACCTATTACGTGCTTCAGGACTCTCTCAATCCCAATAAGTCCGAGGCTCTGATCAACTCCATGATCGCTAACTTCCCGGTTTGTGCTGAGATGGAAATTTACACCTTCGACTCTGAAGCTCCGAACCGTGAGCAGACTATTATTGAGGATCTTATCAAGACCTACTGCCCCGAGTACACCTTCGAAACTCTCGAAGAGGATCACAACATGACTCAGTATAAGGGACAGAGCAAGGCTCCCGCACTCTTCAGACTCTCTCTTGAGTACACTCTTGATGAGCACGGTAACCTTGATGTTCGTCTCCCTGCAAACGGTATCCGTTTCGACGAGACCACATATCAGCTCAACTATATCCAGCTGCTTCCCTGGTTTGGCGCAGGTTCAAGCGAATATGAGGGTTACACCTTCATTCCCGACGGTTCGGGTGCGCTTGTCCGCTTCGAGGATGTTGGTACAAAGCCGCTTACCATCACAGGTAAGGTTTACGGTCAGGACTATGCATATCAGAAGATCGCCGGCGAAAACAAGGAAGTTATGAGAATGCCGGTTTACGGCGTACTTGAATCTGATGTGTTCATTCCCGAGGAGCTCACAGAAGAAGAGCTTGCAACGGGTATGAAGCCGTACATTCCTCCGTATAAGCAGCCTAACGGTTTCTTTGCGATCATCGAGGAGGGCGACTCACTTGCTGAGCTCAGTACCGATCACGGCGGAACAACACACAAGTATAACACCGTATATCCGACCTTCTATCCGAGACCTACCGATACATATGAGCTTGATACCGCAATGACCGGCGGCGCTGCTGCAACATATACTGTTGTTTCCGAGCGTAAGTACACCGGAAGCTACCGTATCAAGTATATCATGCTCACCGATGAAGCGGCTGCTGAGGCTGCAGGCATCGAGGACTTCTATGAAGACAGCTACGTCGGTATGGCAAAGGCTTACAGAGATTATCTTATCGAAAAGGGCACTCTCACCGAGCTTACCGATGTAGAGGAGAATATTCCGCTTTACATCGAATCCTTCGGTGCGATCGATACAATTGAGAAGTTCCTCTCGATTCCGATCGACGTTATGAAGCCTCTTACAACCTTCGATGATCTCAGAACTATGTATGAAAAGCTCTCAGACGAGGGAATCACAAACATTAACTTCAAGCTGACCGGTTACGCAAACGGCGGCATGAACACCGCTTATCCTTATCATGTTGAATTTGAAAAGGTTGTCGGCGGTAATGATGGATTTACAGAGTTCGTTGAATATGCAAATGAGAACGGAATCGGTGTATATCCCGAGTTTGACTTTGCATATGTAACCTCCAAGGGATGGTTTGACGGCGTTTCC
This sequence comes from Clostridia bacterium, assembly GCA_017466685.1. Taxonomy (GTDB): domain Bacteria; phylum Bacillota; class Clostridia; order Oscillospirales; family CAG-272; genus Flemingiibacterium. The sequence goes on along the minus strand of JAFTTS010000048.1, from coordinate 5,729 downwards.
AATAAGAAGCATCTTGTTAAAACAATGGATAACCGTTATATCTCCAAGCGTTTCTACGATTCGACGCTTCAGTCCTTCGAAAAGGGTATGGCGCTCGTAATTTCTCCTTCGGTTTACGATTATTTCTTCGATAACTTCAGCGAAGAATACAGCAAGCTTTCTCCGAACGGCGTTTCGGTTTCCACTCTCGGTACCGATCTTAACTCCGACTTCGATAAGAAAGATCCGTACAACCGCGAGGATTCCAGAGAGTTCACCGTTGATATGCTCTCGAATCTCGAGGAAGCTTACACCAACGTTATGACTGAGGGCGGTAACGCATATGTGCTTTCTTATGCGGATCACATCCTTAATGTTCCGCTCGATTCCAGCCGTTTCTCTCGTGCAAGCGAATCCATTCCGTTTATGGGTATGGTTCTCCACGGCTGCGTGAACTTCACCGGTACTGCGATCAACATGGCAGGTGACACCAAGTATGAGCTGCTTAAGGCTATCGAAAACGGCTCGTCGCTTTACTTCACTCTCTCCATGCAGAACACTCAACTCCTGAAAGAGGATGAGGAATTCAACAAGTATTATTCCGTTGGATTTGATATCTGGCATGAGGACGTTCTCGAGCTTTACACCACACTTAATGCAGAGCTCGCAGATCTCCAGGATAAGCAGATCATCGGTCACGAATTCATTCTCGGTGAGCGTATTCCCACCGCAGAAGAGGCTGAGGCAGACAGAATTGCAGCCGAGGAAGAGGCAAAGCTCGCTGAGGAAGAGGCGAAGCTCATTGCTGAAAAGAATGAAAAAGCAAAGCTTCTCGCTGAACGTCTCGCAGCTCTCGCAGGAAAGGAAACCATTGATGAGGGCGATCTTTCCGGCGGTGTTGACCTTGGCACCGATGAAGAAGAGGTCATTGAAACCTACCATTACACTAAGTATACCTCTGATGACGGTAAGATCGTCAAGGTTACTTACGAGGGTGGTACAGCATTCATTCTTAATTACAATAACTTTGCGATTACCGTTGTCGACGGTGAGGAAACTTACACCGTTGAAGCTCTCGGATTTGTTAAGGTTAACTGAGAAAGGAGAGGTATATTAAATGAATAACAATATAGCACAGCCTGCCGTTTCCACAAAACGCAAGCGTATTGCCTCTCTGGATGCACGTAAGGCACGTGCGGGATGGGTGTTCGTTCTCCCGTTTGTGCTTTGCTTCGCGCTCATCTATCTTCCGATAATCATCAACTCCGTAACCTTCAGCTTCAGTAAGATCACGTTCCTTAGCGGAAGCTATACACTTGATTTTGTCGGATTCAAAAACTATTCGGATGCTCTGTTTGTTGATACCGAGTTCGTTAAAACTCTTACCTCCGGTATCCAGCAGCTCATCTTCGATATCCCCGCAATCGTTATCTTCTCGCTCTTTATGGCGGTTCTTCTCAATCAGAAGATGGTTGGACGTGCAGCGTTCCGTGCAATCTTCTTCATCCCCGTTATCATTGCGACAGGTCTTATCGATCAGATCGACCAGTCAAACACTATGCTCGATTACATGAACACCACCGAGTCGGGCATCAATGACGGTTCAGGACAGAACACCACCGGCGATATTCTTTCGATTGTTGATATCGAAAAGCTTTTCGAAAACATGAAGGTCGGTACTGAGCTTGTTGAATATGTTGTAACGCTTGTTAATAACATTTACAATATCATCAACCGCTCCGGTGTACAGATGCTTATATTCCTTGCCGGTCTTCAGTCCATCTCGCCTGCGATCTATGAGTCCTGCTCGATAGACGGCGCAAGCTCTTGGGAAACCTTCTGGAAGATCACCTTCCCGATGATCAGCCCGATGATCCTTGTTAACGCGATCTATACGGTCATCGACTCGTTTACGTCACAGTCGAACGTGGTTATGTCGTACATCACAAAGGTTTATACCGATTCAACAGGCGGTTGGGTACTTAGCTCCGCAATGGCTTGGATCTACTTCCTCATCGTATTCGTAATAATCGGTGTGGTTGCGGCACTTCTCAGTACATACGTCTTCTATCAGAAACGCGATTAAGGAGGGATACAAATGAATTCTCAACAAACACAAAGCACTCCTCGCGTTATGAAGGAGAGTAAAAACAAGATCAGAGTTGATTTTGAAAGAACCCCTCTGAAGGACCGTCTCAAAGCTAAGTTCCTCAACGGTAACTTTATTAAGACCGTAGTTGTCAAGCTTTTCACTTACGTTCTTCTCATCGGTATTTCGTACGTCATCCTCTTCCCGTTCTTCGCAAAGATCTCCGGTTCGTTCATGAGCCGTGACGACTTCGTTGATGTAACGGTAAAGCTGATCCCGAAATATCCCACTCTTGATACCTATAAGGCGATCATCAGCAGCAATAAATACTTCGAGGCCCTCTTTAACACCTTCATTTTGTCGGTGCTCTGCGGACTTATTCAGACGTTTATGTGCTGTGTAATCGGTTACGGTCTTGCTAAATTCAAGTTCAAGGGCAACAAGCTCGTGTTCCTGCTCGTTATCTTCACGATGGTTATCCCGCACGGAACCCTGCGTCTTTCGATGTTCGTAAACTTCAGATTCTTTGATATCTTCGGTATCTTCAAGCTGATTACGGGCAACCCGTTGAACCTGATGAACACCTATTGGCCTCTGGCACTTCTCTCATTCGGCGGTCTTGCCTTTAAGAACGGACTTTATATCTTCATGATGCGTCAGTTCTTCCACGGCGTACCGGATGAGCTTGAAGAATCCGCGTACATCGACGGCAGCGGCGTTTTCAGAACCTTTATTCAGATCATTCTGCCGCTTTCTGTTCCGATGATGATCACAATCTTCCTCTTCGCCTTCTCGTGGCAGTGGACTGACAACTTCTATACGGAGCTGTTCATTCCCAACAATGATAAATTCATTCTCATGCCCGACGTTGTTGCGATTCCGAAGACACTCAACACGGAATATGCCGCACGTAACCTTTACGAATCTGCTATCAAGAACACTTGCGGTCTGCTGATCCTTGCTCCTCTGCTTGTTATGTATGTATTCCTGCAGAGATATTTGATCGGTGGTATCGAGCGTTCCGGTATCGTTGGTTAATTTCAAAAATAAAGCCACTTGTCATAATCGGCAAGTGGTTTTTTATATTTGCCCGAGGCACTTGACAATGACGGCAAAATGTGGTATAATATTCTTCAGCACACAGTGTGCTGGACAGCGGAGGTGATTTTATGGAAGCCGCAGAACAGGCAATGATACGCGATGAAATGAGCAAAACTATCATCGATACAGCGGAGGCACTTGCGATGGAATACGGTGCGGACTGCGTTAACGTGCGCCGTATACTGCAAACGCTCGGTATCACAAACCGTGTGTTCTATAACCGTTTTCATAATATCACTGAGGTTCTTGATATCGTTTACGAAAACGTAATACAGCGCATACGCGAGAGCATAACGGCAAAATTCGATCCGGACGGTGATTTTTTCACGCAGGTGATAGATATTGTGTCGAATCCCCTTGTGATGTCATACGAGGTGAAAATGAACTTCAACAACTACGTTTTCGAAACCGATTCGATCACAAGTAAAAATTACGAATGGTGGAAAGCGCAGATCAGGACATACATAGAATTTGGTATAGACCGTGGTTACCTTAAAGCACTTGACACCGAAGCGATGAGCTACGCCATTTGGTGTTTCATCCGCGGTTATAACGCCGATGCGCTCGGTCGAAGGATTCCGAAAGAAAAGGCACTTGCCGATTTCAAGTATTCGTTTGGTGTACTGCTTGACGGAATGAAAGCATAAATATGTGTCAAAAAATCAATTAAAACTCAGAAAGGACGCCCGATAAAACGGGTGAATTATTATAATGCAAAATGTAAAGCTTGTCGTGGATTCGTCTGCAAATATAACGGAGCTCAGTGGAGTTTCGTTTGCCTGTGCACCGTTGAAAATAGTAACCTCGGAGAAGCAGTATGTTGATACCAAGGAGCTGGACGTTCACGAAATGGTTAAGGATCTTTACAGCTACAGCGGAAAGTCGTCCACGTCCTGCCCTAATACGAACGACTGGATGTCCGCATTCGGTGACGCCGAGGAGATAATTTGCTTTACGATAACGAGTGCGCTTTCAGGCAGTTACAACTCGGCTTGTACGGCAAAGCAGTTATATGAGGATATGTATCCGGATCGCCGTCTTCTTGTTGTGGACTCGCTTTCGGCAGGACCTGAGATCGCGATGATGGCGGAAAAGGCGGCGCAGATGATATCTGACGGCATGGGACTTGATGAAATAGAAAAAGGGCTCAGTGAATACAAAACCGAGCTTGTGTTTGTTCTTGAATCGATGAAAAACCTTGCCAACAACGGACGCATCAGCAAGCTTGCAGCAGCGGCGGCAGGTATTCTCGGAGTACGTGCAGTTGGCAAGGCGAGTGACCAGGGTACGCTTGAAATGCTGTCCAAATCCCGCGGAACATCGAAGGCACTTGCGGACATGATCGGACACATGAAGGACATGGGATACAATGGCGGCAAGGTGAGAATTGCGCACTGTCTCAACCCTCAGGCGGCAAATCATCTGAAGGGAAGGCTTGAGACGTTATATCCGAAGGCTGATATAATGATCGAGGAATGCCGCGGTCTTTGCAGCTTTTACGCCGAAAAGGGCGGTATGCTCGTCGGCTTTGAGGTGTAAGTTTTATTGATTGATATGAAAAGGGAACTGTCATTACTGTGACGGTTTCTTTTTTATGCCGCAAACATTGTTCACGGCTCGGGCTAACCAAAAGCCTCACCCTTTGGGAGATAGGTGTAAAAGATTGCTTCACAACTTTGACGGATGAGGTGTTAACGAGCGGCACCCCATCTTAATAAAATCGCTCCCACGCTTGAAACGGAACGTCCCTTCTTCAGCGCCCGACTTGTAGATACCGCCGCGAGGGGACAGGAACCAACTCTCGCCGTAGTTTCCCGTCCCCTCGACCCCTTACCTTCCTTGGTTGGTCTCCTCGGCACGCTCAGTTCGCTTCGCTCACAATTCGCTCGTGTAGTGGTAATCGCTCGTTTTCGCCAACTCACGTCGGCGAGGATGTTAGATTGATGCAACAAAACATCGTCCACGGCTTCGACTAACTAAAAGCCTTCCCTCGGGGGAAGGTGGCGAGCGAAGCGAGTCGGATGAGGGTTCAACGGAGAGGGCTCAACGGATGAGGACACACAGCCCATAATTTCCCACAATACCCCTTTCCGACGATATTTCTCACGCTGTGTCGACCAAAAAACCGTCCAATATACATACAAAAACCGACACGGAAAAGTTATCTTGTGCGGTATAATTATCTCACAAGAAAAAAAGGACGGTAAAAATTATGGCATTTCAAAAAATTTTACGGGACAGGCTTGCTAAAATTATTCTTGGTGGCAATGCGAAAGAGGATGATACCTCGGTCGATCTCGGCAAGGTCGACACTCTACATATTTTAAAGGGTATAGGCGTAATGTTTTTTTCGTTTATTCTCGGGCGCGCAGATGCGGTATTTTCCTGTTACCCATTTGGTATATCACTGCTCTCGACAATAAACAAATTCGTTCCTTATACTTATATGGGACTGCTTTTATCATCGCTTACGGTACGGCCGTACAGTCTGGCTTCGGCGGTGGTTTATACTGTCGTGCTGATGCTCCGTTTTGCACTCTGTCGACTTCTTTCGGAGGAA
>JAFTTS010000047.1 GCA_017466685.1 Clostridia bacterium | reverse complement strand
TTCCGTAACCGCATCCTATTCATTTTCTCTTAGTTCCTTTATCGCGAAAAGTGGTCCATCTCCGCTCCGCTTCGATGCACCACTTTTATTCTTTTACTTTGTTTTTTTAGATTTATTTACCCCAACTATTGACATAGAGCCTCAATATTTTGATTCATACAAAAAACCGAAACAGCGTACCGATTTTACTCAGTACGCCGCTCGGCTGAAGAAATATATAGACGACTCTTGTATTTTTAAGAGTATCTTACTTAATAATTGATCAGTTCTTCTTTTTCTTGGAAAGAACAACTGCGACGCCTGCAATTACAATTACTGCTGCAACGATTCCGATGATAAGACCGGTATTGTCCTTCTTGTCTCCGCCTTCGTTGGTTTTGTCGCCGTCGCCCTTGTTTTCGTCATCCTTGCCTGCTGTGGTGTCTTCTTCACCCTCATCAGCGGTGGTCTCATCTTCACCTTCCGCTACAGTGGTGTCTTCTTCACCCTCAGCTACAGTGGTGTCTTCCTCACCCTCTGCTGCGGTAGTTTCTTCCTCTGCAACGGTTGTGTCTTCACCCTCTGCCGCGGTGCTATCCTCCACTTCTGCTACAGTTGTGTCTTCTGCTTCAGCTGCAGTGGTATCCGCCTCGGGAGCTTCGGTTGTTTCCTCGGGTGCAGGTGTGGTTTCGGGAGCTTTGGTTGTTACAGGTGCAGTGCCGCTTGCGTACTCATTAGAGAGATCATAGAACACTGCTGTCCACTCTTTTCCTGTGCTGACGCCCTTATAATCGTAGGATTCCGCATACTCATAGTGAATACCGTCATTGTTGAGGTCGTTAAGCGAATAGGTGAAGCCGAGCTTGCCGGTCTTGATCATGTCAAGGTCACCCTTGGTACAAGGAATTGAAACCTCAATTGCATAGCCCTTGTCGGTCAGCTTGGTCTTATACTCAAAGGTGGAATAGTCGATCTTTTCATAGTGAGCAGTCAGACCGAATATTGTGTAGCCGTGGGAGTCGATGGATACCTTGAAAATGTCGTGAGGATCACCGTTGAACGAGAAACGCATTTCAACAAGGTCAACCTGGTATGTATTATACTTTTCGAGGAATGCCTTACCGAGAGTGAGAGGGTCATCGTCGGTTACATCACAGTAAACATAAAGGCGGCTGTCATCATAGAGGAAATAGAAATCTGCCTTACAGGTGAAGGGCCATGCGCCAACTTCGCTTTCATTGAGAGCATTGGGCTTGGTTCCGCAGTCCTTTATAACGAGAGAGTTGAGGTATGCGTTGTCGAGCTCACCGTCAACTGTTGCAGTCCCCTTCTTAACAACATCGCTCGATGCGCTTGTTGCAACAGCGAGTGTAAAGATCATGGAAATTGCGAGAATTAAGGTAATAAGCTTTTTCATTTTAGTTTCATCCTTTCAATATATAGCTTAATTTTTTGTTTTGACATATATATCAACCCAACGAGTCGTGACTTCAGCATCGTTCGGTGAGCTGATGAGTGCCGTCATGCACGTCTTGAAGGCAGATGCAGGAACATCATAGCAAAGAAGCGGATGCGGCGTGAAGCGTTCATCCATTTCCGAACCGATGTATTCACACGGTACATTGTTCATCCAGACACTCGGCTTGTTGGCAAGTGCTTTTTCTATATCATCAACCGAGAAGCGGAATGTAACCGTTGCACTCTCCGGAATCTCGCCGACGATAAGTCTGAAAGCACCTCTTTGACAAAATGTAAGCGGAAGCTGATTCGTTCCTCGGCTTTCGGGTGCATGGGTGTATGTATTGCGTCTCCAGATCGGCATACGATCCTTGAGCGTAACAATATGGCGGCGGTTGAGTGTGGTAACCTTTTCGGGATCACCGAGCGTGTTGATGACCGTCCAATACTGTTCACGCGATCTTACCGATTTGGTGGGATCAAAATCAAATTCGCCCTCACGGTTAAACTCGGTATCAAATCCGACGTAATAATTGTAGATATAGAACTTATCCGCACCCTGTGCAAATGCGTTTGCCGCACACGCAGTGAAGGTATCAATATTGGGGTTAAGGATTTGTGCATCCGTATGAGCGCAAACAAAGTATTCCATGCTTGCGAAAAGCTCTGCGCCGTACGGAGAAAGAAGTGACTTCCACATTGCGATCGGCATATCGGTGTCAGTTGATGCCCAACGTCCGGAGATGACAACCGTGTCAACTATTCCCTCCTGAACCCAGTGCATAACGTCAAAGCCGTATTCATAGCAGAAATGTATGTCGGGCATTATACGGACGGCGATTCTGATCTTATGTCCCCATCTTTGTTCTGCCTTTTTAACGATCTCGTCAACGTCACGCATGAAGCCATTCATTATCTCGACGCCCTCAAATTCCTCACCGAGCGCAAAAACAGACATTTCACGTTGGAAATCGAGCTCGATACCGTACGGATCATAAAGCTCAAGCGACTCGTTTATAAGGTCGAGATTATGTGCTCTTACGATCTCAAACTTGAAATCGTATGCATATTCGTCACCATTCCAAAGGTACTTAGGAAGATCACGTCCGTTACGCACCTCGGGATGCTCGTGAAAGAAATCCGAGAACAGCATTGACGTCGGATGGTTTCTGTCGTGATAATCGTTCATTCGATATGTGAGCCACGGGTTGATACCAGCCTCGCGGAAGCCCTTGATATGCTCTTTTACGTAGTCAATACCAAGCTCCTCATAGAGGTAATGCATACCGGCACCGCAGGTTCCCTTTGTATAGTCAACGGGCGTACCGTTTTCTTCCTTTTGATAGTATTTATCAAGAAAGCTTGTTCGTGTTTTCGATGGGAATATCGCGCAGGTATCCATCAGATTGATAAAAAAGTCGGTGACGTGTGTTCCCTCATATATCTTCGGGAAATTTTTGACGGTATCAGCCGAAGGACGCGTTCTGCCGGCAGCGGACACAACATCATGCGAGTCCTGATTGATACAAATACCTTTTATCATTGTAATAACTCCTTGCAGCTTGCCATTCGTACACGGCAGGTTTCCCCACCGTGTACAAAGATCTTATCAGTTAGGTGCCTTTATGTAAATTTCAACGTATTCGGTTATGAAGGTTGTTTCAGGCATGATCTCAATGACAGCATATGCATCGCCGTGGACCTCCTCGGGAACCTCATAGCACATAAGCATATCCTCGGTAAACTTCTTGGAATAGCATATATCAAGTCCCAGGTATGTACATTCAACAGAGTTTATATATACCTTCGGAGGATTCTCAAGCACCTCGCTCTCGGATACCGAGAATTTAAGTGTAAGCTCTGATCCGTCGAGGACATCCCCCATCGGGACACGGAAGGTTGTATAGGTGTCTTCGCCGACGGTTTTAGGAAGAACGCTTACCTTGGAATTCCAAAGCATATTCATATCCTTATAGGTAAGGAGATTTCTGCGGTTCATTGTAAGCACCTTTTCATATGAGCCGAGAGTGGTATACTCATTCCAGAGTGCTTTATTGCCGGTGTAATATGTGCTCTTGGTGCTTATTTTGTCGCTGTCTGTGAAGAAGTCTGTGCCGCTCTTATAGCGGTTGAAGAGGTATACCTTTTCAGCTCCCTGCGAGAAAGCGTTAGCGGCAAATGCGGATGCGGTTTCGATGTCCATCGGTTCCGGGTCAACACCGTAACTAGACATGATATTTGTCCACTCTATTGATGCCACAAGCTCTACACCGTAAGACTCTGTGATAGAATCCCACATTCTGATTGGAATATCCATATCAGTAGAGCTAAAACGTGATGCGGGGATCATCATGTCCACGATTCCCTCTGCCATCCAGGTTATAACGTCAAGACCGAAATCGAAATTGGTATTCACGTCGTAAGCAACACGGGTAGCGATCTTGATCTTATGTCCGTACTTTTCCTCGTAAACCGCCACAAGGTCATCAACCTGGCGCATAAATTCGTTGAGGATGTCAAGACCTGCATACTCGCCGCCGATGTGCCAGAGATAAAGCTCACGCTGGAAGTCAAGCTCAATACCGTAAATATCGTAACGGTTAAGGGTTTCATTGATATAATTGAGCCAATACTCACGAACGATTGGATGTGTATAGTCCATGAGCTTATCCATATAGGAAACATAGCTGTGATGCTGTACACGTCTGATCTCGGGATGGTTATGATAAAAGTCGGTGAACAACGGACCAACCTCCATAGCAGTCATATCGTGAGCGTCGTTCATACGGAATGAGAGCCAAGGGTTGATTCCGATGTCGGATAATGTTTCCGTGATGATACCGAGGAAGTCGGATTCAAGCTCATCATAGATGTGATATGCACCGCGTGCGAAGGGGTCGTTTGTATAGTCAACCTCAACGCCGTTTTCTACCTTCTGATAATATTTATCGAGATAGCTCGTGGTTGTTGTCGTCGGGAATACGGAGCACTGGTCGTTAACCGAAAGAAAATAGTCTGTGATGTGAGTTCCCTCAAACTGCTTTGCAAACTGCACGATCTCTGCTTCGGTTATGCCGTTGCTTGCAGAAGCGGAGAGGAAACCGGAGGTATCCTGGTTAACGATAAGTCCCTGAACCTCATACGGCTCGTCGGGATTATAGGTAGTGTATGTTGCAGGCTCGGCACTCGATGAAGCGGCAACCTGCTCTTTTGTTACAGGTGTTCCGAACGTATTTGGAGCATCTGCCGGAATTTCGTCAACGGGGACGATCGAGAAACAGTCGAAGCAGAAGTCCTGAACGTAAAGATCTGCACCTGCACCGCAAACATCAACATAATTGAGTTTATCGGTAAGCTAGAAATATTATTCAACCTTGAGCCATTCGTCCGATGTCGGGAATGCATAAGCGATCTTATATTCACCGTTCATCTGACGCATAATGATTCGAAGCTGTGTGAGTTCGCCCTTACGCAGTGTGCGGAAGTAACCCGTAAAGAGATACTTACCTGCAGGAACCTCGTTACCGGCATCGACCTTTGCGCCGAGGTGACTCTGCGAAATGTTTGCAACACGGATATAACCGCCGTTTGAATCAGAAACAAACGCCACACTTGGACCGTTCGATGTAACAAGCCCTGAGTTCAATGCAGCGGCACTGTTGAATACGCTGAACAGCATAAGGTTATCACTCGGCACAGATTCCGAAACAGACGGGATCGTGTGAATATATCCTGCCTTAGTTTCAACGGAAGCGGAGACTGTATCTGCCGCCAACACTCCCGAAGCAAGCGTTTGAATTGCCAAAACTGCAGTGAGCAGTAATGAACTGATTTTAGTTTTTTTCATTGCTATTATCCTTTCTCAAATCACTTATCGAGCTTTACGATAGAGAGATTATCAACATCAAAGCTGTATATGTCTCTTACGGGATCCATACCGCCGGAAATTCTTATGATGAGGTTTGTCATCGAATCAACCGTGATCACTGCCTCAACGTGTCTCCATTCATTATTTATCGGATACATGAATGTGGAGCCCTCGTATGTTTCGCCGTCAACCTTAAGAGGAGCGTCTGCACCCATTCCGAGATAAGAACGTGCAACCATTTCAACGCCTTCCTTGGCTGTTCGTATATCGTAAGAGATCTTATAGGTTACACCGGGATATGCGACGGTGCCAAGGCTGAAAGCGATTCCGCAGTATTCATTGGGACGCTCGCTCATTCGAACGAAGCTGTTTCCGTCCTCTGTCTCGCGGGTGAGCTTAGCCTTTGCGCCGGAGAAAAGTGAGCATCCGAGAAGTGCCGTTTCGGGATCCTCGAAGTTGCCAGCCTTGTAAAGTTCAACATTTACGGGAACAAGGTCTGCCGCATTCATAATACTGAGATTTGCGAAATCGTAATTCTGAACGCTCGTTGCCATAGGTGCGCCGCAGATGTGAAGCTTGAGATTCGATGCCTCGCTGACCTCAACATAAAGCTCAACTGTTCTCCACTCATTGGTTATCTTTGCAGTTTCGGGAGCGTCGTATGCGATGAGACGGACGTAACCCGTTTCACCCTCAACAGAGGTACGGAAATCACCCTTGATAATATAAACACCGGGCTCGAGAATTGTGTCGGTCTCGTATCTGAAGCCGATACGATTATTGATAAGATTGCTTGCAGAGAAATACTTTGTGCCGTCCGCATCGACCTTATATTCGAGAGTCTGACCGCTTGTGCTCCAGCTTGCAAGTCCTTCTTTGCTTACCGCGTCTGAAAGGAGATTATCGCCGTTATTGGTGATTACCTTGAGATCATCGAAGTAAATAACCGCGTCGAGATCACTCACGAATTTAAGTCCGCTGATATCGGTTGCCTCGGTGAGCTCGAACGGGAATTTAACCGTTGTCCAAACTGTTGTTGCATTGATCGTGTCAGTACCGTCGGAGAGAGTGAGTCTTGTATTACCGAAGTATGCGCTGATACCTGCAACGTTATTGTCTGCGGTTATAGTGTGACCGTATTTGCCGGGTTCGCTCTTGTCAAGTTCAAGCTTTTCGTATTCCATAGTGGAAACACGGAATTTACCGCTAAGGTAATATTTGCCGGGCTCGAGAACAACCTTTTCCTCGGGAGTATATACGATTCCCTCGCTAAGATTTGCGCTGTAGTAAATACCTTCGCTTACAACAGCAACATTTGCAGTGAAGTCGGAATAATCAACTTTAGACCAACCTGCTGAGTGTACCTTGCTGTAAAGTGCGCCGCTCTTGGCTGCAAGCTCTTCCCCGGTTGAAAGATCGACAACGGAGAGATCGTCAATATCAAACGGATAGAACTGTTCTGCACCGGATGCACCCTTGAAGATAAGTGAAAGAGTTGTGTCTGTCTTGGGACTGAACTTAAAGGAATATGTATTCCAAGCCTCTGTAAGATTAAGATTTGCGGTTATCGTCTTACCGTCACCGGTTATAACACGGAATCCCCATGTTACAGGCTGACCTTCGTTGGTTACAGAAACGGTGCGTGCTCTGAATGTGAGCTGATACTGCTTATTTGCATAAACCATTGCCGCATTATTCTTATATGCTGCACCTGTATCGGGAGCCTGACGGGAAGAAACGCTGATATAGCTGTCAGATGTAACGCCCTTAGGCATATTGTTTATTCTGACTGCCTTTTCGCCGTTAACCTTCCAATCCTTTTCGATGCTGATATCGGTTTCGGTGAGCCCGTTGTACTTGTTCTGTTGTTTGAGCATGAGCAGCATCATAACAAATCCGGAACCCACGTCAGGGAGGTTAACCTTACGCTCAACAAGTTCAACATCAATTTCGGTGAAATCAAGCTGAACATTTCCCTCTGATTCAAAGAGAATGGTGTTCATGTTGAGTTCCACAGCGGTTTCAAACGTGAACACAACCTCTGTCCATGTATAGGGATTGATGGTTACTTCGGTCAAACCGCCCTCTGTGAGGATAGGTGTATGTGACGCTGTTGCATATGCTCTTATTTTTCCGGTATTGTTATCTCCGGAAACATTATAGCCGCTAAAGGAGATTTTGTTATAATCGATCGGCTCGGCAAGACGGAATTTACCTCTGACGGTATATGTTCCGGGTACAAGAACATCATCCTTTGCAATAGCTACGGTTGTATTGCTTACACCGTCAGACGGCGGCAGTACACGATAAAATTCGCTGTCTGAAAGAAGTTCGATCGCAATGCCTGAACCGCTGTTAGACCAACCATTAGATCCGAGCTTATTATCGTTTTCAATAAGGTTCTGACCGCTGACCTCGCCCGTTGCCGCATCGACAGTCATAAGCGAAAGTCCATCGATATCAAACGGGATGATGTCATCGAATGATGTACCGTCTCTGAAGCTGAGAGCAAGCGTTGTGTTTGAATCGGGAGTGAATCGGATTGTATATTCAGTCCACTCCTCTAAAAGATCAATTGTTGCAAGCTTTACTGTCTGTACAACATAAAGTCTTCTTGAACCCTGATATTTTGAGTTAACCGGCCAATTTTCAGTCGGCATTGTACGAGCCCAGAATGAAAGCTCATACTCTGTGCCTGCTGTGAGATTAACCGAGGAATCCTTGAAGTTTGCTCCGTTAGGTGCGTATGTTATATTATAAATGCGTGCAAATTTAGTGTCGAAATCGCCGATCTCACCGTTTTCTGTGTTCAGTGCTTCATTTATTATAGAAATCGGAGTGCCGTCCTCGGTGACAAAATCGTCGATATAGAGATCGTCAACAGGGATATATTTTATATTCTTGAAATCAAGTGCAGTACCGTCGCTCAAGGTAAACTCAATGTCACTCTTGAGAAGTCCGCCTATACTGTCAACCGCAAGAACGAATCCGCCGTTTGTCCAATCTGATGTAACAGCAACACCGCCTGCCGAACCGTCAATATTACGGAGAGCTGTTCCGTTTATATTTGCAGTAAGGTACGAAACATTGTTATCATTGATTATGCAAGGGAAATTGATTGAGCTCCATACGTGGTTGCCCATTTCGAGCTTGTCTTTCTTGTATTCGGCAAGTCTGAAATCGCCCGTGATGTGGTAAATGCCCTTTTCGAGATAATCGTCACCGCTGTATACAAAGCCGGTATTTCCGGTTTCGGAAGAAGGTATACGGTAAAAATCCGTTTCGGTGATTAAATTGACTTTCAGATCCTTAGGCAGGCTTTGCGGTCTCGAATACGATGAATATAAGGGAGCCCAACCCGTTCCGCCGCCGTTATTAACGGTCATAGCGTGATCAATCAGTGTGTCGCCGGTTTCATTGCATACGAGCGTGATATTATCAATATCGTACGGGAGAAAATCCCATTCGCCCTGCTCAATAAACTTGAGAGTTAATTCACCGTCGTTTTTTGCAATGATCTGGGTTGAAACGTTTTCCCATTCACTGCTTACTTTGATGGTCGCACTTTTTGCGCCGTTAAGTTCTGCACGAACTCTGGTTGAAAATCCGCTGGTTTCAACGGTGTTCTGCCAGTCGGGACAATTTATGGAACGGATATCGAATGTAAGCGTATATGTGTTTCCTGCGGTGATCGTCTTTGAGGGATCGGTATAAACAACACCGTCACCTGCGATACGCAGATTGCTTCCGCTTATGTATTCGTTATCGTTTGAAGATATCTTATCAATGAATTTACCCCCGAGGGTTACGTATTCATCAGAATAGAGATGAGACGCAGATTCCACGGTGAGATTTCTGAAATCAAGAGCTGATGCTTTATCAAGCGTGAAGATAAGGTCGCTCTTGTTGATGGTCTCTGTAACAGGGAGAGTAAATTCGATGGTCTTCCATGCGTTGTCGAGAGTCTTTGTGCCGTTGGTCACGGTTGCCGACAATGCACCGTCAACGGTTTCAATTATAGTGCCGTTAACCTTGAGCGATATGTTAACCTTGCCGTTATTGGTGGGAGTTTTAGCTGTGGACTCGTTTGCCCATGTGAAGTCATTGCCGTCGAAACGGTTGAGACGAACGTCAAGACTTACTCTGTATATACCCTTTTCGATCTTCTCATCACCGGTGTAGTTAAACGAGGAGGAATTTTCAAGACGGTAAAATTCGGTGTCGGTTGCAAGCTCTGCCTTCGCATTGGTTGTATACCAACCGGTATTTGTACCGTCACCGATAACCTCGGCTGTGCCTGCTTCGATGATAACATCACCGCTTGCCTTTTCTGTGAGCTTCAGGTTATCGATGTCATACGGAATAAAGTCATAGTAGCCGTACCATCCGCCGCCCTCGGTGATCAAAATCGAGAACGTGTCCTCGGCAGGTGTAAACTCAAACGTAACAGGGCTCCATGTGGAATCAAGTATTGTCGGGGTTTTAGACTTTGTACCTGCGGCAGTGAGAACGATGTGTCTTTCGTACTTACCGCTTTCAGATACTCTTCCCGGATTTCCGTCATAATATGAAGCCCAATTGATGTGCTCTGCCGAACGCATATCCATTGTGAGGATATAAGTCTTTGAGGTGTCAAGAGTTACGTCGCTGTTATATTGGAGCTTATCCGAGTAACCGTCGGTATCGAAGAAGCGGATATATTCATTGGTTCCGTCTTCATCAAGACCTTCAGCTATGGTGAGAAGCGGATTGCCGCTTGCATCGACAAAATCGCCGTAGGACGCAGTCTTGGTTATAGTTACATTGTTTATATCAAGTCCGAGTGCGCTGTCGAGTGTAAGTGTGATCTTACCTGCATCAACTGCAGCCGGAACGTCAATCGCAAATGAAACATTGCTCCATCTGTTGTTTACTGCAGCAGCCAAAGTACCGATTACGGAAATACCGTTTGCGCCGCTGAATGTGACGTTGCCTGCGTTGTTGTTGGTGTATCTGTAACCACTGCCCTTGGTGAAGCTATTGAAATCATACTTGGTCATGCGAACATCTGCGCTGACAGTATATCTGCCGGGCTCAAGCTTGAGTTCGGAAAGAGTTGCCTCAGTCGAATCAGTCGCCTTGGCAGTTGCTCTTAAGTATGTCGCTTCGGTAACGATCTCGCCCTTCGCATCCTTTATATACCAGCCGTTTGTTGTGGTGATGATTTTATCGTTATACTTGATCATCTCCTCACCGGCATATCCAAACTCATCAATCTCAACGAGCGAGAAACCGTAAATATCAAAAGGAATTATGTCCTCGAAGTTATTGCCTTCTCTGAATCTGAACCACGCGTACTGATCCGACGTGGGAGTTATAAGCACGGTTGCTCTTTGCCATTCGGGAGTTGCAATGAGTCGTGAACCGCCAACGATATTTCCCTCGCTCGGATATGTACTGATGAGGTTTACGTTGCCGTTTCCGAAAAGACGGAGCTCTCTGATACCCTTGCCGGTTTCCGAATCGGTTTTGGGCCAATTCGCAGTCGGAGCACAGCGATACCAGAAGGAAAGTCTGTAATCATGACCTGCCTCCATTATCGCATTTTTATCTTCATAAATTGCACCGTCTTCACAGTAATCGAGATTATAGATGTGAAGATACTGATAACTGTCGCCGTCGCCGAGGATAGCGTCAACCTCTGTCACGTTGTCTGACCACTTTGCATCGGTCAGCGGATCAACCGCCACATCCGCAGAGGTGTCATCAGCCGCAATTGCAGTTATCGGAAGAGCTGAAACTGTAAGTGCGCCGGCAAGTAACATTGCCAAAATTCGTTTTTTCATATGCTTTTCTCCTTTTTTATTCCCGGGATTATAACTTCGTTTCAATTATACCGACATTTATTTGCAAGAAAGTGCATAAAAAGCTAAAAAATCACAGAAAAATGTGGTATTATTTCACTTGTTGGCATACTAAAGTTATTCCCAAGTTTATAAAAATTGCCTAATTATATTTTATCATGAATTTGACCTTGTGTACATAATTTTAAAGGCTATATTTTGAATCGCATTTCCTTTTTTCGAATGTGAGCCATTGGAATTTTTACCTGCACTTCTTTTCAATTCCAAATGCTATAACCATGCTCACAGATGCTTGACAAATCCGCCAAGATGGTATATAATGTATACATATCTATTTCTGAAAGGACACCGAAATGAAAATAACACCAGTTAAAGGTACTGCGGACTATCTTCCCTCTGAGGTGTTGGTTCGCGATTACCTGCAGTCAACAATTCTTGAAACCTATCGCTCCTGCGGCTTTGAGCGTATAACCACGCCTATCATCGAGGATATTGAAAACCTCGACAAATCCGACGGCGGCGAAAATCTCAATCTTATATTCAAAATCATGAAACGCGGTGAAAAGCTTGACGAGGCTCTCGCATCGGGCGACGAAAAGGAAATCGCCGATATGGGACTGCGTTATGACCTCACTCTGCCGCTCACCCGTTACTATGCAAACAACCGTGCAAAGCTTCCGACGCCGTTCAAGGTCATTCAGATTGACAAGGTATACCGTGCCGAGCGTCCGCAGAAAGGACGTATGCGCGAGTTCATGCAGTGTGACATTGACATTATCGGAAGCGATTCGTACACCGCCGAGGTTGAGCTTATCCGTACAACCGCAAAGGCACTTCTCAATATCGGTTTCGATAACTTCAACATTCGCATAAATGACCGTCGTCTCCTGAAGGCTATCATCATGAGTGCAGGCTTTTCGGAAGCGGATTGTGACTCGGTTTGCATCTCGCTTGACAAGCTTGACAAGATCGACGTGGAAGGCGTACGTGCCGAGCTTTGCGACAAGGGCTTCGATACAGCAAATGTGGACAAGCTCATGGCAGGAATTGCGACAAAGCCGTTCACGCTCGACACTGCCGCTTCGATTTGCGGTGAGCTTGACTGTATCGCTAATCTCCGCCGTATCATGGACCTTGCGAACTCCCTTGCAGGTGGCAAATACAGCGTCGACTACGATATGACACTCGTTCGCGGACAGGGTTACTATACCGGTACTGTTTTTGAGATTTCCTCGCCCGAATTCCGTGGTGCAATCGGTGGCGGCGGACGCTATGACAATCTCATCGGCAAGTTCCTTGGAGAAAGTATTCCGGCGGTTGGTTTTTCGATTGGTTTTGAGCGTATCGCAGGTATTCTTCTTGACAAGAAATACACCATTCCGGGTTCAAAGCCACGTATGGCGCTTATCTATAACGAAGAAAACTTCCCCTCTGCTCTTGCACACGCAGATGAGCTTCGTGAAACTTACAATGTTACACTTGTTGAGGAGATAAAGAAGCTCGGCAAGCTATTCGCACGCCTTGAGGAAAGCGGCTATGCAGGCTGTATCATCGAGGGCAAGGACGAGATCAAATGGTTTGGCGATAGGGCTTAAATTTAATATCATGCGGCAGATGAAAATTTCTGCCGTTTTTTTATTTTCGCCGACAAAAAATAGATCCACGCAAGCTGCAGACTCACGTGGATGGAAGAAAGAATTAGAAAAAGATTTATTCAAAACAGAAGAATCTGTGTTGAATCTATAATAATTACGTGAAATATTATATCAAAAATCCCCACATAATTCAATAGCAATTTGGGACATCTTTTTGCAATTTGCGTCTCAAATCAACAGTCGTATGGTAAAAATAAAGCAGTACCGCTTTTTGTGGCAGCACTGCTCATTTTTATTTACTCTGTAACCTTTATGTATATCTCAACATACACCGCTTTCATTTCCTCTGTAACTATCACATATGGACACATATTTCCCTTGTGTGCGCTCTTTGGAATCTTATATGACAGCAACTTTCCGCCCTGATGCCAACGGGGATCATCCTCTGCTCCGATGTATTCGCAAGCCTCGGAATTGACAAACACTCTCGGCAGATTTGCAAGCGCCTTGTCTGTATCCTCAAAGCCGATACGCACGGTAAGCTCTGCGTTTTTGGGAATGTCACCAACACAGATTTTAAAGCTTGCATCACGGTTGAAGACGACTGGAAGCTGATCATAGCCTCTTTTGCGCTTCCAAAGCGGTAATCTGTCCTTAATCGAAATGATATGACGGCGATTCATCTTCATAACCTTATCGAAGTCACCGAGCTGATTGATGACCGACCAATACATATGTTTTTCCCCGAGATCGGCATTTGGATCACATGACAGCTCGCCGCCACGGTCAAAATTACCGCTATTTATATTGTGGAAATAATTGTAGAAATAAATATAGTCTGCGCCCTGTGAATATGCACTTGCGGCACAGGCGGCAAAGGTTTCCATGTTCGGTTGTATTGCTTCATGGAAAAGGTGCGGACGGATGTTCATCTCGATGCAGGCGGCAAGCTTGACGTTATAGGGCTTGAGCATTGTTGACCAAAGCTTTATCGGCATATCCGTATCATTCGACTCGAAGCGTCCTGCGAGGGTTACAAGGTCAACTATTCCCTCTTGTACCCATTCAAGCACGTTGAAGCCCCAGTCGAAATTTATCTGTATATCGGGAACAACACGCACGCCGAATTTGATCTCATGACCGTATTTTTCTTCGTACTTATGAACGATGGTATCAACATCTCTGATGAACTGATTCATGATTTCAATTCCCTCATATTCGCTGCCAACCGCAAAAACACAGCATTCACGCTGCCAGTCAAGCTCGATGCCGTAAACATCGTATCTATCAAGCGATTCGTCGATAAGGTCGAGATAGTGATTGCGGACGATCTCATATGTATAGTCGTATGCAAAGTCACCGTTTGTCTGAATAAACTCGGGGTGGAACTTGATTCGTCTGACCTCAGGATGCTCATGATAAAAATCGGTGAGTCCAGACGAGGTTTCTTTATCACGGTTATGAATATCGTTCATACGGAAGGTCAGCCACGGGTTTATTCCGATTTCACGGAAGCCCTTAACCTGCTCAGCAATATGGTCAACGCCGAGTACCTCAAAAACATGGTGTGCACCCTTGCAAACAACGTCACCGCTGTGGTCAACCTCAATTCCGTTTTCGATTTTTTGGTAGTATTTATCAAGGAAGCTTGTACGTGTTTTCGACGGGAATACCGCACATGAATCGCACATTGCAAGAAAATAGTCTGTAACCTGTGTTCCCTCAAACTGCTTCGGGAAATCCTTAATTTGCTGTGCCGTTATCGGAAGTCTTCCGGACTCATTCAAAATTCCGTGAATATCTCTGTTTATAATCAAGCCCTTCATTATATTCACCGTTTCGCTTTATAAAAATCAAAGCATCCTTTCATAAAAATATAAGGTCACATTTATGATACCAAACTCATCAAAAAAAGTCAATAGAAAATCAAAAATATCCAAACAAATCAAGAATAAACAAAAAGCTGCCGACAGCCGTAAAACCGTCGGGAACAGAAAAGATTTGAGATAAAATTGTCACTTAATTACTCAACGTCGTCAATCGCCGCCACATCAGCGTTGAACTGTTCAATCGCAGCTTCACATCCGGGCTTATAGGAAGCGATGTGAGAACCGAGTCTGTAAGAGCCGCCACCCCAAATAACGCTGGCACCGAGATAGAAGAACTTCTTCATATTGCTGTCAAAGCCGAAGTAGTTAACACCTGCGTTATAGGACACGCCGTCGAAGATAATGTCGAGCATTTCCTTCGAGTCGGGGTCACGTGTCAGCTTTTCGCCGAGCATGATATCGTAGTATGCATATCTTACGGTGTCGCCGCTGTAGTAAGAAAGAAGCTCGATAACCTTACCGACCATATCGGTGTTCTGAACAGTCTTTGGAACACACATAAGTCCGGACCAGTCGTTGGTGTAGTAACCGTCCTGAGTTGCATCAAGCTTCGGATACGGAAGAACACCGAAGTCAACATCAACGTCACGGAGAACATAAAGGTAAGCTATGTTATAAACATTAAAGAGTGATCTGCCCTTGGAGATGTCTACATATTCGTCATTTGCAAGGTTTTCTTCCGCAGAGTTACCTCCGCCGTAAGGATAAACCCAAGTATCATTTCCGTCAAGAAGTGCACTGAGCTTTTCAACCATAGTATATGTGCGCTCATTGTCGAATGCGAACTCAAATTCACCGTCGGCGTTCTTATTCACAAGGTCAACCTCGCTCGAGAAAATGAAGGAATTACAGAACCAGTCGTCAGCGGTTGTGAGACCGTAAGTATCCTGCGATGTCCATCTTCCGTCGCCGTTATCCTTTGTTGCAGCACTCATAAGCTCTGCCATCTTATCAACGGTCCATTCACCGTCACGAACGAGCTGATACGGATCTTCAAGGTTAAGCTCCTCGATCATATCCTTATTAAAGAGGACACAGTTCGGGTCGGAAAGCATATAGTCGGAAACACCGTAGTAGAGGTGTCCGTTTACGTCAAGTGCTTCCTGCGCCTGCTGATTCCAGTACTCTGCC
>JAFTTS010000003.1 GCA_017466685.1 Clostridia bacterium | reverse complement strand
ATCTGCTGCAACAACATTTGCAGTAAAGCCGTTCTTGATGATGGATACTACCTTGGAAACGGTTACTTCTGCTTCAACGTTTGCGAGAAGTGTAACATCGCCGTCAGCTGCGAGTGCATCTGCGAGGCTTACGTACTTATCGTCGCCAATCTGTGCAACGGGTACGAATGCGTCATATGCTGCTCTTGCTGCGGTAAGTGTCTCATAGTTGGAAACGAGTGCCTTCTGATCGTCGGTGAGTGCTGCATAAGCTTCCTCTGCCGCGATGATGGGAGCTTCGTTGCCATATGTTACTTCGCCGATCTCATCGATAAGTGCAATAACTGCATCTGCTGCTGCTTGGTCAGCTTCAGTCTTTTCGTTTGCTGCAACAAGTGCGTCATATGCGTCTCTTGCTGCTGTAAGGGTTTCGTAGTTGGTAACAAGTTCCTTCTGTGCATCGGTGAGAGCCGCATATGCTTCTTCTGCTGCAACGATTGCCGCTTCGGATTCGAGAGTTACCTCGCCGATTGCTTCGATGAGGTTGTAAACGTTCATTGCCGCAATCTCATCGGATGCACCCTCGTCAACTGTCATTGTAATGTCAACGAAATCAAATGCGTTGTCGCAAGCAAGGGTAACATCGCTCATTGTGAACGCTTCTGCCGCATTAACAACGAGTTCAACGTCTGTCCACTCGCCTGCTGTAAGCTCAGCCGAAGCCGATGCGCCGTTTATGTCAGCGGTAATGGTTACATCCTCTGCCGAACGAACCGTTGCATTGATAGTATAAATACCTGCTGCATACTCGGTTGTGTCAGCGCCGATATACTTGATTGTATTAACATCGGATGTTGTGAAATACGGGAAGTTTTCGGCGATAGTTACATCATAATCGTAACCGTTGCCCTTTCTGTAGCTCCAGTACTTTGCATCCATTCCCTGGGAATAGGTTTCTTCTGTTGTGCTGTTTACAAGCAAGAGATCCTTGACCTGAACCGGAATTGTAAAGTCGCTTCTGATGTTATAGAAGAACACGATTGCACCGAAATGCTCAAGTGACTGATCTGCTTTAAGTGTAAAATCAATTTCAAATGTATGCCATTCGTCATCGATTCCGAGTGCATAGGAGTTATCTGATGCCGCACCGTCCTTGTTGAATGCAGTAACGGTGAGAACATCATTATCTGCGCTTGCGGTAAGAATATTGTTAGCTGTGCCGTGTGTGCCTGCATTTACACCGACAACAAGACCGTTATCAACAAGACAGCCTCTTGTGTTCGATGCTTTTGTGCCGTCGATGTAGCTTCCGTAATCATTTTCTGCGTAAGCATCGGGATCAAAGCGAGCGGTAACTGTGAGCTTATAGTCGCCTGCCGTAAGAGTGCTTCCTGCCTTGTAGCTGAACTGATACTTATAGCCCTCGGCCTGCTCAAAGCTCATGAATGTATCTTCGCCGACAGTGATGATTGCTTCACCGTTTGCTCCTGCCCAATTTTCGTTAACGTCATATGTATAATCGTTAACAAGCTCAATTTCAGTGAAATCAATGTCAGCGTTAAAGCCGATTGTGATATCACTCATTGTGAAAGCTTTCTTGGTGTCAAAAGTGAACACCGCAGTTTCCCAAGTGTCGGTTTCGATAGTGTACGAAGCAGTAACGCCATTCACACCTGCAGTGATAACAGTACCGATTTCGCCGCGTACAGTTGCATTTACTGTGTAACCGCCTGCGCCGTATTCGGTTGTATCATCGCCGATATAGGTAATAGCTTCTGCGCCGCTGTTTGTTGTTGTGAAGTACGGAATTTCTTCAGCGATAGTTACATCATAATCGTAACCGTTGCCCTTTCTGTAGGTCCAGTACTTCGCGTCCATTCCCTGCGAATAGATTTCTTCTGTTGTGCTGTTTACAAGCGAAAGATCCTTGACCTGAACCGGAATTGTAAAGTCGCTTCTGATGTTATAGAAGAACACGATTGCACCGTAATGCTCAAGTGATTGATCTGCTTTAAGAGTAAAGTCGATTTCAAAGGTATGCCATTCGTCGTCGATTCCGAGCGCATAGGAGTTATCTGATGCTACACCGTCTTTGTTGAATGCAGTAACGGTGAGAACACTTGTGTCTGCGCTTGCGGTAAGAATATTGTTAGTGGTGCCGTGTGTGCCTGCATTTACACCGACAACAAGACCGTTATCAACAAGACAGCCTCTTGTATTCGATGCCTTTGTGCCATCGATGTAGCTTCCGTAATCATTTTCTGCGTAAGCATCGGGATCAAAGCGAGCGGTAACTGTGAGCTTATAGTCGCCTGCCGCAAGAGTGCTTCCTGCCTTGTAGCTGAACTGATACTTATAGCCCTCAGCCTGCTCAAAGCTTACACACTTGTCATCACCAATTGCTGTGATCGCCTCACCGTTTGTACCTGCGAAGTCCTTACATACAGGGTATATGTAAGTGTTAACAAGCTCAATCTCAGTGAAATCGATGTCAGCCCCAAAGCCGATTGTGATATCGCTCATTGTGAAAGCAGAGGTTGTGTCGAGTTCAAACGTAGCAGCTTCCCATGTATCAGTCGTGAGCGTGTACGAAGCAGTCACGCCGTTCACACCTGCAGTGATCACAGTGCCTGCTGCTCCACGTACATTTGTATTCAGTGTATAGATACCTGCCGCATATTCAGCTGTATCGTCACCAACATACATAATCGTATCCGCACCGGTTGCAAGAGTTGTAAAATACGGAGTTTCTTCGGCGATAGTTACATCATAATCGTAACCGTTGCCCTTTCTGTAGGTCCAGTACTTTGCATCCATTCCCTGCGAGTAGGTTTCTTCTGTTGTGCTGTTTACGAGCGAGAGATCCTTAACCTGAACGGGAATTGTAAAGTCGCTTCTGATGTTATAGAAGAATACGATTGCACCGAAATGCTCAAGCGACTGATCTGCTTTAAGTGTAAAATCAATTTCAAATGTATGCCATTCGTCATCGATTCCGAGTGCATAGGAGTTATCTGATGCCGCACCATCCTTGTTGAATGCAGTAACAGTGAGAACACTTGTGTCTGCACCTGCAGTAAGAATGTTGTTAGTGGTGCCGTGTGTACCTGCATTTACGCCGACAACAAGACCGTTATCAACAAGACAGCCTCTTGTGTTCGATGCCTTTGTGCCGTCGATGTAGCTTCCGTAATCGTTTTCTGCATATGCAGCGGGATCGAAACGAGCGGTAACGGAAAGCTTATAGTCGCCTGCCGCAAGAGTGCTTCCTGCCTTGTAGCTGAACTGATACTTATAGCCCTCAGCCTGCTCAAAGCTGATGCACTCGCAGTCGCTTCCGACAGTGACAGGAGTACCGTTAGTACCTGCCCAATCCACGTCATTTTCTGAAAGAGTCAAGGGTGTGCCATTCACATCTGCCGAATCTGCAAATGCGATTGTCTGCAGACTCGATACTGCGAGACAAGCTGCCAAAAATAGGGGTAAAAAGCGCTTTTTCATGTGTATATCCTCCTTAAAAATTTTTTATTTCACCTTAATAAGTACATCCATGTATGTAACTTTTGTAAGGCTATTTACTATAATATAGGGGCAAATATCGAACCCGAAGCCGGTCTTTGGTATACGATACGAAAGCGTATTTTCGCTTCTGCTCCACCGCTCATCCTTCTCAATTCCGATAAACTCGCAAGGCTCGGAATTAACAAACACACGCGGCGTGTCACGTCTCACGGCATCTCCGTCCTCAACGGCAAATCGAAGCGTTAATTCAGCCCCCTCAGGGATCTCTCCAACCGTTATTTTGAAGCTTCCGTTTCTGTTGAAAGTATACGGAACTTGATAAGCCGCACGATTTTCAACCGGGAAATTTGCACTTCGCTTCCACTGCGGCAAACGGTCTTTTATTGAAATGATGTGACGGCGGTTCAGCTTCATGATCTCATCGGGATCACCGAATTTATGATGAACCGTCATGTGTATTCCGGGCGCACCATAATGTGCCGTCGGATCGGTTGAAAAGGGAGTATCTTTTGCAAGAAGCGAGGTTACTTCCGTTTTAAAATAATTGAAGAAATATACCTTGTCAGCTCCCTGCGAATATGCATTTATCGCACAAGCCGCAAAGGTTTCGATATTCGGATAAAGAACATTATATCCCCATTCGATATTCGGGTTTATTCCCATATCAATACCGGCAACCAACTGCACATTATATGGGGTGAGTATACGCTTCCACAGCTTTATCGGCATATCGGTGTCATTCGACTCAAAACGTGCACTCAGAGTTATCATGTCGATAAGTCCATCCTGCACCCATTTTATAACGTCAAGACCGAAATCGAGATTGATCTGTACATCGGGCGCAACTCGAACCGCCAATTTAAGCTCATGTCCGCGTATTGCCTCGTACTTTTTGAGAAGCGCATAAACATCGTGCATAAATCCGTTAAGAATTTCGATTCCCTCATGCTCACGTCCGATTGCGAAAAGCTCGATCTCACGCATAAAGTCAAGCTCAATACCGTAAGGATCATAGCGTTCAAGTGCCTCGTCAATAAGCCCGAGATAATAATCGCGCACCTCTTTGTAAGCATAATCGAAAATACGGTCAGTATTTGTCTGAATGAACTCGGGATGGAATTTTACACGCTGAAATTCGGGATGCTCATGATAGAAATCCGAATGAAGCCAAAATCTTTCGAGGTGACGGCTATGACAGTCGTTCATTCTGAAAGAAAGCCACGGATTTATACCGATCTTCTTAAACTCCTCGATCTGCATTGCGAAAATGTCAAGACCGAGCTCCTCAAAAACATAATGGGCACTTTTCGGAAATCTCTCGTTTGAATAGTCAACCGGCTGTCCGTTTTCGATCTTTTGATGGTATTTGTCAATAGTACTCGTCCATGTTTTTGAGGGGAAACACGCCACTCCGTCGCAAAGGCAGATCATATAATCCGTAACCTGTGATCCCTCATACTGATGGGGTACAGCCCTTAACTGCTCAACTGTACACGGACCGTTTTTCAGCACATCGGAAAAGGGAGATGTGCAGTCCTGGTTGATTATAACGCCTTTCATAAAAATTCTCCTTTATGCTTTATATTCGTAAACAGAGACAGCACCGAGTGCCGTTGAAGCGTCGACATCCTTATCTGAGAGCGTGATGATATTTTTGTCAGTGCAGTCACCAAGCAGTATGGCAAGCGCACGTCTGAATTGCTTCTGTCCGCCGATCACAACGCGTCTCGCGTCACTCTTTATGACTGCCGTAACCTCGCTTGAAAGCACAACACCCATTAAAAAGCTGTAACATTCATCCTTTTTTGCACCGAATATATTTTTAAGAATACGGGTTTTAAACATAGCTTCATTAACGCCATGCTCTGCCGCATATTCATATCCGAGCTTAAGATATTCCTCCGAAATCGTATTGTGATCAAAATCGGCGGCATCCTTTAAGATCGTATGCTCCATAACTGCGGCAAAAAGCTCACCGCTGAGCATCGTTTTAATGCTTACTATCTTTCCGTTTTCATCGATCCTGATATGCTTTGAATGTGAACCCGGAAGAATATACAGTGCGTCAGTGTCCCCCTCTTTGATGATACCCATAAGCTCGGTTTCCTCACCGCGCATCATATCAAAATCGCCAAGCACACTGCTTCCCGATTTAACACCGCGGATAAAGTACCACGGAATATCCGGAAGCTCCTCAAATGAGGTTCTGAACATCGTCTCATGCAGCTCTCTCTTACCGGCCGGCATCGTGACATGATCAATCGGACACAAGCCGTATTCGGAGGTTATCATCCCGGAAGCAATAACGCACGAAACGTCAGAGACGGCAAAACAGTTCCTCGAAAGAATATCCGATATTCCCTCTCGCAGTGACGCCTTGAGCACATCGATACCGCTTTTGCTTCCGCTTGAAAGCTTAAGAGAATCCTTAACGGCACCATCGCAGACAAGATAAAGCCTTGTATTGGTCGTACCGCCGTCAACAGTTATATATATAGCCATATTTCACCCCTGCACCGCACGGACATACTCGCTTGCCAAACGGCAAATACCGTCCCAATCGTTTGATGCGAGCATTTTCTTATCAATAATGTTCGAGCCGATGCCGAAGCCGGAAATTCCAACCTTGAGATAATCCTTCATATTACCAAGATCAACGCCGCCGACTGCAAGCATCGGAATATGCGAAAGCGGTGCTCTTACAGCCTTGACATATCCTGCACCAAGCTCGGTTATCGGAAAAAGCTTGACAAAATCGGCACCGTAGTCATAAGCGCAGGCGATCTCACTCGGAGTCAGTGCACCGGGCATTGAAACAAGTCCCAGCTCTCTTGTTTTTTCGATTACAGACTGCTTTACGTTCGGAGAGATAATAAATGAACCGCCTGCCGATTCCGTAAGCTTAACCTGCTCCGCGGTCAGAACAGTTCCTGCACCGATATACATCCGCTCACCGAAATGACGGACAAGCATATTAATATTCTCCGCCGTTTCCTTATCGCTTTCGGGTACTTTTGCGTTATATGTAATTTCAAGGAGTCTGATGCCGCCGTCATACATCGCTTCGGCAAGGGGAATAAGCTTTTCCCTCTCAACTCCGCGTACAATGACGATAAGTTTTTCTTTGTTTACAGCATCAATCACATTTTTTCTCATCATTATAAACTCCTCTGTGATATTTTCTGTATTCCGAGGGCGGGATCTTTTCTGCTTTTGAAAAGAGTGACGTGAAATAAGCGGCACTTCCGAAGCCGGTCTGCTCTGCGATATATGTAATATCCATATCAGTCTGAATAAGCATAAGCTTCGCCTGAGTGAAACGGAGCTCATTGCGGTATTCGAGGATGGTAGTACCCGTCACCGATTTAAAGAGATGTGAAAGATAATAAACGCTGACGTGAAGATGATCCGCAATTTCGTTTATGGAAAAATCTCTGACAAGGTTATCGGTTATGTAATTTTTAGCAGCCTCGATAACCGGGAAATCGTTATTCTTCATCGGAGACAAACGAACAAGCTCGATAATCTGTGCAAGCAGCTGAACATCCTTACATCCCGAATCGTTAAAGCGGTCAATAAGCTTATCCATCTGCTTGGCATCAACGTTTTCTAAATTAATGCAGTTTCTCGGATAACGCTCGAACACCTTATCAATAATACCTCCGACGTCACCTTCTATGAGCTCCTCCGCAAGTCTCTGGTCGTCAATCTTGCTTCCGATATAAGGATCGGCTACACCTTCACCAAGCTCACCCAATTTGCAGGCAACTCGCTTTAAAAAGCTGTCCTTACTTTGAAGCTCGCCCTTCAGAATATCATCCTCGCTGATCTTGGCGATAAGAACCTCTCTTGCGCAGGCATATGCTTCTTCAAGAGAATATTTTCCAAAGCCACGCTCTCTGTCATAAACGATATAGATATATCCGTCATCGCCCTCCATTGCGTCGGGATAAGAAACGTTCTCTCGCTCATCGAGAAGCAGCGTATACGGGAAGGTCTTACCGTCGTCCTCCGAAAGCAATGCGGTGAGATTGTTTCGTCCCGTGTAATTATGGTGATTTATAAGCAAAACACGTCCTGATCTGAGTTTTTTAATAAAGAAACGAGAGTTCGGACCGCCAAGCTTACTGTCCTCTCCGCGACTCCAGTTTTTACCGCGATCGTAGGAATATGTCGCCGCAATACCGTACTTGGTTCTGACAAGCATCTCGATTATTCCGGTTTCAAGCTCTATGAGCATATGTTCATCAAAGGAACGGTCGCGTATATCCGCATAACCGAGCTTTATGAAATTCTTACCGTTATCCGAGGTCTTATAAACAAAAGAACCGGGAGTTTCATCTGGCGCATATGCACAGCTTCGTAAGGCCTCATAAATTTTGAGCTTCCATACAGCTATCGGGAAAAGCCATTCTCCGCTGGTTAAAACAAGCGGTTTATTCATCATAATGCCGCGACCGATATAAAAAGGTGCTCCCCATGAAAGTACATCCGCATCGGGATCGTCACAGATCGATGCCATGACCTCCTCGCCCGGCATGACGTTCCAGATAAACCACAAGCGTTTCAGCGGATCTATCCAGAGTACGGGATCAAAACAGCGGAATTTCCCATCCTTCATTGCAACGACCACAGGCTCACTGAAATTCGTCTCGTCGTCGCTCTTGATAACAGCGGCAAAATTACCGTAGGTTTCGGTTGTGCTTCCCGAATAAAATGAAACAAAAATACGTCCTTTATCTGTTCTCGCGATACCGGGGATTCCCTGCCAGACACGGTGTCCCGAGCTGTATTCCTTTAACTTTTCCTTGTCGGTGATAAGCATGATCATTCTCCTTGCTGTGTTTGTATTATAATGATATCATAAAATGCCAAAAGGACGCAATAAGAAATTTGCTTTTTGTTTCTGGCAATGTTTTCCGAAAAGTTTCATTAATTATATATTCAAAGGCAATAAAAAACCCCGAAACCTTAACAGCTTCGGGAAAAAATCAATGTTTATTAAGTTAAATAATGCAACGCTTATCCGATTATTTTTTCGATATGAGAAAGCGTCTCCGTCATGAGACTGAAATCCGCATTGTCTTCGTATTGCTGGAGATGAATATGAAGATACATATCAACCTCATATCCTGAGCGGCAGATCGCATCCTCGGTTACGAAATAACCCTCACTGCCATTCGCATTTGAAAGCGACAGAACGCACGCATCTTTAACCTCGTCATCAATACGCATACCGATCTCCGAAAAGAGTTCAAACGGGAATCCCACAAACAAAAGCTTATTAAAGCCGATAACCGTCTGCGGAACGCTCATAAACTCCTCGTCGATAAAACCATCCTCGTAAGACTTAAGCACGTCCTCGGAATGCTTTTTCATCAAAGCAAATTTGCTGATACGTGCATCCTTGTGCATCTCCAAAAGTGCCGTTGCTTCTTCCTTGGTCATTCGTTTTTTGAGCGGAATCTTAATATCCTGCGCGGACACAATAAGCTCTGCTTCGCGGTAATCGTATATGGTGTTATAAATCTTAACAGCATCGCGTGCCGCAACACCGCCGGTTTCGTGTACAAGCTTCATATTACCTGTGGTTCCGCCGTTCGAAAGTCTTGGACCGACGTCACCCTCCGTACCGTTGAAAAATGCAGTGATTCCGCCACTTAATCCCTCAAGCGTATCTGTCATTATACCCGACCAGTCACGTGTGATCTCATGATTCATACCGGCAGCAGTACCGTGTGCACCGTAATGTATCATGTTTGCAATAACCTTTTTCTCATCGTTTCTGAATGAAACCACAGTCATCAAGGGGTTAAAACAGCCGCGTTTGTTCTGACCTAAAATAAGACGGTT
>JAFTTS010000046.1 GCA_017466685.1 Clostridia bacterium | reverse complement strand
TAAGTTGACACCTGAGCTTATTGCTATCTATGTCGGAGGGCTTATCCTCGTTGCGGTTGGTGTTATTGACGACGTTTTCCGTATCAGCGCGTGGATAAAGCTTATAGCACAGATCGGCGTGGCGTTTATTGCGGTTTCACAGGGCGTCGTTCTCGAATATATAAACTTTTTCGGAAAATATATTCATTTTGGTGCGTGGGCGATTCCGATAACCGTTTTGTGGATCGTCGGACTTACCAATGCGATAAATCTTATTGACGGACTTGACGGACTTGCCTGCGGTGTTTCGGCAATCTGCTCGGTTTCACTGCTTCTCGTTATGCTCTTGAAGGGCGATCTTACGGTTGCTATGATAACTGCCGTAATTGTCGGTGCTTGTCTTGGTTTTTTGCCTTTCAACTCAAACCCGGCAAAGATATTTATGGGCGATACCGGTGCGCTTTTCCTCGGATACACTATGGCGGTGCTGTCCGTTTCGGGCGTTTTCAAGCTGCACACGGTTATTTCGTTCATTGTTCCGGTTTCGATCTTTGCGCTTCCCATACTTGATACGACCTTTGCGGTGTTCCGCCGTATTTCACACGGTAAAAGCCCCTTTTCTCCCGATCGCGGACATCTTCATCACAGGCTCATTGACCTCGGCTTTAACCAGAAGCAGTCAGTCGCGATACTCTATGCGATCTGCGCGATACTCGGAACCTCCGCTATAATGTTCACCGAGGGAAATTTCGGACGTGCAGCGATAATCATTGCAGTCGGCGTTGCGATCTTCCTTGTCAACTTTATCATTTTGCGTCATGCGAGCGTCCGCGGAAAGATGGGACTTGATCTCTCTGATCCCGTTGACAGCGACAATTACAAAAAACGTGAAGACAAAAACCACGACGGCGAACACGCTTCGGAGGACACAAAGTCAAAATGAAAAAGAAACCAAAGAGTGAAAACCACAGTATACTTCTCGGAACGGTCATTATCATTGTTGTGATGGTGATCGTTTTCGGCGCGGTTTTTGCCTGGATGTATTCGATGGATATGCTCTTTCTGCCCGATTTTATTGAACAGTTGATCGGCTCTGAGGACGATGAGGATGAGCTTCCCTGGGATCTCGGTGCGCTTTCGGAAATTGTTAAAAGCGGTAAGAGCGACCAGGGCGATGAGATCACTTTTGATATAACGTATGAAAATCTCAGAGCGGCACTCTTGTCGAAGGAAAGTGAACCGGGCGTTTTTCTGACTGCCGTTACCCGATATTACGACGGGGAAGCTCCGTATTCGCGAAATGTCACTTATTCGCGTGACGGCGAGAAATTCCGCGTACAGCTTTATGAAATTCAGTCGCAGGGAAGCACGGATGCTCCCGTTATTGAAACGCTGAAGATTGCCGATGAAAAATCGCTTTATATCTATGATTATTCCTCGGATAAATCGACGGTGATCCCGAGAAACGAGAGTATCGTTCCCGAAAATGAGGCGTGGATTCCGTCTGTTGATTCGCTTCTTTCTTTGATATCGGAATTTCCCGAAGCCGATGTGACCGATTCCTCCGATGAAAATCTCACCTCGTATGATGCACAGGCTGCGAATTTAAGGGATACGGTTATCAAGCTTGTCAGAAGCGAATCGGGAAATGTTTATTACGTTTCATTCACCGATTCAGCGCTTGATATTACCGAGGAATATTACGTTTCTCTTGATTACAGAATGATAATTTCCGCAAATACAAAACAAAGCGGAAAAACCGTCTATTCTTACGAGACTAAAAGCTTTTCCGCCGATCCTGCCATATATACGCAGGCTTCACTGTATACTTTTTCAGAACCCACTGAGTAATAAAAACGCAAGCAGTATTATAATTTCATCGCGTGAGCTTTCACATTCATCCTTATCGCTGTTTAAAAGGAGAATTATAAGTCCGATCAGCAATAGGTCGTCAAGCTCGAAGCCGCGATCGAATCTTCCTAAAAGATCACGGAATATGCCTCGGCGCGGTTCTTCTTTGTTCGCATCGGTGCATTGCTCGCTTTCCTTTAAACACGGGCAATTTTGCTTGCAGGGTTCTTTTTGACACATCGCATCCTCACAGCAGAGTGGTTGCGGTGCATCGGTAATTTCGTTTTTTTCTTCGCATATGACGTCGCAGGTGTTTTTTGCGGCTTCATCCGGCGGCGCCTCGGATTTTGTGTAGCTTAAATCGGGAATTTCGTCTGCTGTGAATGCGTTGCCGGCATAATTTGCAGGTATTGTGTATTCGCCGCGACGGAAGCTCTGTTGCGTGTTATCGTCGCCGTATTTTCGTGCGTACATGACCTTCTCACCTCAAAACAGCTTTTTATTATTTAAAAATCCGTCGGCAAGCTCCGCCAAACCCAGTGCCTTTATCATCATATCAATTTTTTCGGTGCGTCCGTGACTCATATACGGTCGGAGTGCGTTTAAAAGATTACACCGTGGATCGCTTTTTTTGTTCCCGTTGCCCGCAATTTTCGCAAGTGCACTAAGTGCAGACAGATCCGGCATTGACTGTGGTGAGGATGTCGGCACTGCGCCGTCGCTTGAATTTGCCGAAGTACTAACATTTCCACCGTCATTCTCTGATATCGGCTCGGGCTGAACGTTTGACGGCTCTGCTCCACTTTCCGCCGTTTCCTTCGGGAGATTGTTCATAAGACTGCCGGCTATATTCATAACGCTTGACAGTGCGGCAGGATCATTTAGCAGCTTTGAGAGCATTTCGCCAAGATCATTGTTATTGTCCATCGGTTTCCTCTTCAATTCCGCGCAGGATGGTTTCGGTCTTTTCCTTGCCGATAAGCTCGCTTGCAGCCTTCAGGTCAGCATCTGTGGCGTTTGAAAGGCTCTGACGGACAAGGCGCAGATTTTTTGTTGCCGCTTCTGCCGCACGTGGATTTATACCCGTTGTTGCGGCGAGCATTTTTATGGTTTTGGCGAGGGTTTCGTCGTCAAGAGAGAGAAGTCGGTCAAGGCTTGTTTTATCGAGCTGCATGGCAGTTACCCCTTTCAAAAATGTATTCAATATATTGTATGTATATTCGCCGATTGTGTGAATATATGAAAACAGAGGTTTTAATGAGTTATCTGATTTTTTCCGATTCGCACGGTACTTATAAAAGCATGAAGGCTGTTATCGATCGCACGCCCGATAAAATTGACGGCGTAATATTTCTCGGTGATGTTTATTCCGATATTGAAAACATCGAGGAGGCTTATCCGCTTCTTTCCGTATACGCCGTTGCCGGAAACTGTGATTTCGGATTAAAGTTCCTCTCGCCGATATATCAGGAGAGAATGATCGATATTGATGGCGTGCGTGTACTCATTCTTCACGGACATATGCAGTCGGTGAAATCGGGTACTATCGAGCTTGAGGCATATGCAAGGCGTAAGGATGCCGATGTCGTGCTGTACGGTCACACTCATGAACGAGACAACCGTTATATCGGAAGCGGTAAAAAGCCGTTATATGTTTTTAATCCGGGAAGTGTGTCACGTCCGCGCGACGGAGAGCCGTCATTCGGTGTTCTCACAGTCAAAAACGGACAGGTGTTACTTTCACACGGTAATGTTTATATAAGATAGGAGATAAACATGGTCTGCATTCCCCAAAAAGAAAAAAAGGCACAGTGGCTCTCATTCTCATGTATTCTCTCGGGGATACTTTTAATGGGAATATCGTCGATGCTTGATTACCGTGTCATTTTTCAGCTGATCTCGGTCGTGCTTGTTGCGGCAGGAATACAGCTTCTTGTGCGCTTTGTGCTTTCGGATTATCGTTATATCATCGACGATCGAGACGACGGTACAGCAGAGCTTTTCGTTTACCAAAAGCAAGGGAAGCGTGACGTTCTCGTTTGCCGCATCTCGCTTTCGTCGGTTGTTGAAATGTTCACTCGCGGCACAAAAAAGGCAGAGGTTAAAGCACGTTACAATTATACGCAGAATCTCGGTGCTGTCGGTCACTGCCTTGTTTTCGATGACGGTGACAAATGCGTTGAGGTCATAATCGAGCCCGATGCGCAGTTTATTGATGCGATAAATGCACGTATCGGTGTCGGCGAGGGCGATTTCGGTTTTATGATGTAATATAACTATTCGGAGGTAAAAGCAATGAACTATACTGCAAATTTACTTGATTTTATCGAAAGATCACCGTCGTGCTTTCACGCGGTTGAAAATATCACAGCGACACTTCGTGAGGGTGGATATACCGAGCTTTCCGAGCGTGACGCATGGCAGCTTACAAACGGCGGAAAATATTATGTAACGCGGAACAACTCGAGCGTGATTGCGTTCATTATTCCCGAGGCAAAGGTGAAGCCGAAATTTATGATCGTCGCGTCACATTCCGATTCGCCGACATTTAAAATTAAAGATATTCCCGAGCTTGAGGGCGTTTATACACGCATCAACACCGAGCGTTACGGCGGAATGATACTTGATTCATGGTTCGACCGTCCGCTTTCTGT
Source organism: Clostridia bacterium (assembly GCA_017466685.1). Taxonomy (GTDB): domain Bacteria; phylum Bacillota; class Clostridia; order Oscillospirales; family CAG-272; genus Flemingiibacterium. Next base: position 4,132 of record JAFTTS010000046.1, on the reverse strand, counting down.
TGCAGGTCGTGTAATGGTTCGCACAGAGAACGGTGTTGCGACGCGTCTTGTCAATATAGACCGCGATCTTTTGCTCATCCCTCATGTTGCGATCCACATGGACAACCCCAACAACGGTAAGACATATAATCCTGCGTCCGATCTTGTTCCCCTTTACGGCAGCGGTGAAGCAAAGGGAAGTTTCTTGAAGCTTGTTGCAGAAGCGGCAGGTGTCAGCGCAGAGGATATAATTTCGCATGAACTGTTCCTTTATAACAGACAAAAGCCAACCGTATGGGGAGCGGAGTCTGAGTTTGTTTCCGCACCGAAGCTTGACGATTTGGGATGCGTTTATTCCTCGCTCTGTGCGCTTAATGAAACAAGTGTAAAGGGAACAGTTCCCGTCATGTTCGTTGCCGATAACGAGGAGGTTGGAAGTGCGACAAAGCAGGGTGCGGCATCTACATTCCTTTATGACACCCTCTCGCGTATTTGTGATTCACTCGGCGGTGATATACGCATAGCTGCGTCGGAGTCGATGCTGTTGTCGGCTGATAATGCACACGCCGTTCATCCCAATGCCGCACAGCTTGCCGATCCGACACACCGTCCTATCATGAACAAGGGTATCGTTATGAAATATAACGCTTCACAGCTTTATACGACGGATGCTGTTTCATCGGCGGTGTTCCGCGAGATATGCAGAAAGGTGGACGTTAAAGTTCAGGTGTTTGCGAACCGTTCCGATATGCGCGGTGGCTCGACTCTCGGTAACATTTCAAATTCACAGGTTTCGCTTTCTGCGGTTGATATTGGACTTCCTCAGCTTGCAATGCATTCTTCATACGAAACTGCCGGAGCTCATGATGTTGCTGATATGGTCAGCGCGATGCACAGGTTCTTTGAAACCGAGCTTGAGGTTTGCGGCGGCGAGATTGCGATAAAGTGATTGTATTTGATCAGTTAAGGAGAACGTATGGAACTTATAAAAAATAAAATTTTTCCAAGTGAACGTGCACTGTATGCACTCACGAATGCACGTGTCGAAAACTGCACATTTGAAGGCGTGGAGGACGGTGAATCCGCACTTAAAGAGTCACGCAATATCGAAGTTGTCGGCTGTGATTTTAAACTCAGATATCCGCTTTGGCATTCGCACGGATTTGTTATTGAAAATTCCGCGATGAGTGAAACCTGCCGTGCGCCGCTCTGGTATTCGTCTGACGGACGTATTGACGGGATGAATATAGTCGGCGTTAAAGCGCTTCGTGAATGTGACCGCGTTGAGATCGTTAACACAACCGCAGTTTCGGCGGAGTTCGGCTGGAAATGCCGTGATATTACTGCGGTAAACAGCCGCTTTGAATCGGAGTACATATTTTTCGGCAGTGAGAGAATTACGCTCGATAATATAAAATTAAAGGGAAAATACTCCTTCCAATACGTTGACGGACTGAAGATAACAAATTCCGAGCTTGACACCAAGGATTCGTTCTGGCACGCGAAGAATGTAGTAGTTGAAAACAGTACCGTTCGCGGCGAATATCTCGGTTGGTATTCCGATTCGCTGGTTATGCGAAATTGCAAAATAATCGGTACACAGCCGTTCTGCTACTGCACAAATCTGGTGCTCGAAAACTGTGAGCTGATTGATTGTGACCTTGCATTTGAGTATTCTGACGTACAAGCGGACACGCACGGACACATTATTTCGATAAAGAATCCGCGCTCGGGAAAGATAGTTGTTGACTCCGTCGGCGAGATCATACGCGGTGATGCGGTTTACGAATGTAATGGGGAAATTTCAGTCAGAAAAAATATCGGATAATTTCAAAAAAGCTATTGACAAACAGCATTTGATATGGTATAATATTTAGCGTTGTGAGGAAAACTTGCAACGTAATATGGGAGCGTTCCCGAGCGGCCAAAGGGGGCAGACTGTAAATCTGTTGTCAGTGACTTCGGTGGTCCGAATCCACCCGCTCCCACCACATAATGACTGCAATTTTGATAAAAAGTTGCAGTCATTGTTTTTTGCCTATTTTCAAGGGTTTTCAGCCTTTTCATATATAAGTGAAGCCGCCACGGAGCATTTCTGATGGATGCTTTTTCGCTTTTATCTGTTTGTTAATGAAGAATCTTGCACCCCCTTTTGTAAAAGACTTCACACCTGTTTTTCAATTATAAGTGTCAAGATTCTATCTTTGTATTGAAAAAGTTACTTTTACAGTGTATAATAAGTTAAAAAATAACGATTTGAAAGGAAATTAATTATGTGGTTATATGATTTATTCAAGAAAAAAGATAAAACTATATCTGCAAACAATGTTGTTTCTACATCCGAAAACACTACAGATTTCAACATTGAGTATCTTCCTATATCAGATACAAAAACAATGATTAAATCGGTCAAAGTTACTCCTGGTATTCAACAACACTATTGGCAATGTTATATTACACTTGAGTTTGATAATGATGAGTGGACAATGTTAATCACGGACACTTACGCAAGAGATAGATACAACGATGAAGAAGCATCTTTGCGAATAAAGTTACCCGACTTGTTTCCTTATATTCTACCAAATGATTTGACAATGTTTTTAAACGCTACACGGCTTGGTGGTCCGGGTTATAATGGTCATAGAGATATTAAACCGAGCGAAATCTCGTCTTTGATACAAGAAGCATTAAGTATACAGAGCAAACGCACTACGGACAAAACAATTTGCATTGATAGAATCTATGCTTTTAACAATGGGTATGCGGATTGCGCATGCTTCGTACTGTTCAACAGCAAAAAGCATTACTACTATTTCAAAGAAACAGGCAATAATAAAGGCTATTGCATGGGTACAAAAGTATACCAAATTGATGAATCTTCGTATAACAAGTACAAAACCGGCAACTATAATCGTGATTTAGCGTTAAACTTCATCTTGGAACTTCCTGCCGGTGATTGGGATTGGCTTAGCGATGAGCGATTGTTAAATATCTTAGTAGAAATCAGCAGGGATAAATTTGAACTATAATTTGATTTTGTTAATAAAAAAAGGGGGGTGCAAAAACGCCCTGTATGAACCTTTTATCAAAATTGCAGTTATTTGCCAGAAAACGACTTGTTTATTCGCAGGTCGTTTTTCTTTTTATTGGGCAATATCACTCCGGCGAAGTCGGAATATCACTTGAATACAAAAAAGCGGCATCACTGAAGATACCGCTCATTTTTTGCTTATAAGCTCAATTTGCACGCTTTATGAAGCACGCGGAGCTTGTAAGTGTTAATGCGAAGAAAAAGAGAAGCAACCCAACGAGCACTGCGCTGAGCACACTTGTTGCCACGATGCCGACTGCAAGCAGTACAGAAGAAAAGAGAACAGTTCCCAGTATACCGCCGAGCAATGTGCGTAGTGCCGAAGCACCGCAGGAGGACTGCTCATTTTTTCTTGTTAAGATACTTGCAACAAGAAGTCCGCCGAGGTATACGATCGCAATGCCGAAGGTAACCCAAAGGAAGACAGGAGCGACCGTTATAACTCCCGCAATCTGCAAAAAGGCTGTAACTATTCCGATAATTGCACTGACGATCAGCGAGATAACGGAACAGCACGGTCTGCAGCTTACATTTGAAAGTCCCATGTTTTTCACCTCCCATATCAACATATGTCGGATAGAAAAAACGGTGAATAAAATGTAGAATAAAGTTGTATAAGCTTTACTTAATCATTCCCTCATAAAGCTTACGGAAAAGGTCTGTATTCCAACGGTATGCGGCAAGATATTCCGTTTCCTCGTTTGTCAGTGCACAGTGGTAACGGATAAGCGGCACCAGCTTTTCATATGCCGGGTTTTTTATTGGGTTGAGATTCCTTGCAACCAACTTATCGGCGATACGCGTCAGAATATCACCGCCGGTCGGATATTTTTCAATATAGGCAAGTGTCTGGTCCTCAAGTGTCGTTTTGGACTTTATGATAAGTCTTGCAAGCGGTGCGTAACCGAAATTGAGGTCAAAGTTACCGACAACGCCCGGAAGCTGACCGGTGCTTGTATACTGGTGCATTGCAAGCTTGTCACCTGCTTCCTCGGGACGTTTGACCGAGCCGTTTTGCAGATAATGTGCCTGCCAGACGGGGTATGCGATCTTGTCTATGTT
>JAFTTS010000045.1 GCA_017466685.1 Clostridia bacterium | reverse complement strand
TTTTAAGTTGACTGACTTTAAATTTTTTCACACATATACCTCCAAGCAAGGTTTGTTTGATTTATTGCTGCATATCCGTTTCAGCGGAAGCACACGCAGGTATCAGCAGAAGCATCAGGTACATTCCCGCAATTCCAACGAATACAGACGCTTCAAAGCAGCCCGTGAAGAATATTGCAGCAAGACTGATTGCCGCGTAAAGTGACGAATTTTCCTGAAGCTTTTTTAACGCCTGATACATCAAAACGCATGCCAAAACAGTTGCAGGTGCACCAAAGCGGCAGAAAATCGTCAAAAGGGAATTGTGCATTTGAGAATCGTAATATTTGTAATAATTTCCGAGCAAGAAGCATTCACCGAAGTTATCAATGACATTTTGCCAAACACCGGCTCGTGTTCCAAGACCTTTATCGATCCCTTCCAAAGCGAATATATCTTCCCAGAAGTGTATATTTTTTACTATGACGAACATATAGAATACAAAAACTATAAGCGGAAGAATTGTCAGTATCAATAACACCCAGTTTGGCACTCTTTTCACCTTGAATACCTTTATTGCAATTATACCGATTACAAAAAAGATACAGGCAAGAAATGAATTTCTCGATTGAGTTGCCAGCACGATCGGCAATATTCCAATGGCAACACCGATATATAATGCCCGCTTGAAGGAGGTGAATAAAAACGAAGAATATAAGAGCATTATGAAAAGGCAGGTGAGCCAGAGTCCTGCAGCATTGGGGTTATTGAAGTTAAGGGATACTGAGCCTATGGTGTAATCAAAATAAGTTGTTTTTAAAGGACCGAAATAATATGCTGCCAACAGAATTATTGCGGTTATTAAAAACATAGTGGCGATTATTTTGAAGGTATGTGTCTGTATTTTCACATACGAGCTTACTTCAATACAAATAAATATACAAAGAGTGATGAGTGCGTGTGTATAATAGTCCATATTGCTGAAGTTGAAGCCGTATATTACAGAAGAAAACAGAATAATAGAGCCCAGTGTCAATGTGATTTTATTCAAGCAGCCGCTGAACGAATAGCAGCCCAGAACAAGCAACAGAGATGCAATATATAATATATTCACCGGCGCGGTGATCTTAAATATCTGGAATAAAAAGGAGAAGACAACACAAGCTGCAAAAACGAGTATTACGCCGTCTGAAAAATATTTTGAAGTTCGCATTTTTGAAAGATACCTCGGGAATTAATTGTTGTGTTTTAAGTTAATGACTTCGTTCATTATAGTCAGCCAACCGTTTTGAGTGTCATCCTGCGCGGTTGACGTTTTTTTCTTTTGTATATCGCCGGAAATGACACGCTCCATAAGCGATGCCAGCTCTTCCGGCTTGAAGGGATCGAAAAAGTAAGCGTTTTCGTAGTTTTCCAGAACCTCGCGTGAAAACGGACAATCCGAAGCGAGGACAACTGTTCCGACCTTGCGTGCTTCCGCCATAGGAAAGCCGAATGTTTCAATATATGAAGGGAAGATCAGCGTGCTCTTCGCATACTCTTCGATAACCTCGCCGTATGGGAGCCTGCCGACAAAATGTATGTTTTTCTTTTCTGTGCTTTTGGTGAGTGTCAGCGTTACGTCATAGTCAAGATTTCCGGCATCAAGCATTTCACACGCCTTGTAAATTGCAGCGTTGTTTTTATAAATAGCCGGAGCGGTTGGATAGAAGAAGCTGTTTTTGTTGAATTCATGTGAAGTATTGTACGCTGAAATGTCCGCAACGGCCGGGGGAATCTGCAGAACCTTTTCCTTTGACAAATGACACTGCTTGCAAACGGCTTCCTTCATCCACTTTGTCTGAACGATAACCTTGTCCGCGACCTTGGCGGATTTTTTTATCACCCGACCGATAAGATGCTGGATTATAGCTAACGAGCGTTCCGAGCCTTTAAAAAAGGAGAATTTTTTGATTTTCTGAAAGGGAATGGATTGGTGGATATAGAGTATTTGCGGCACATCAAGCCCGAATGTCACCGTATTCTGCAGAGAGAAAACGACGTCGGGTTCAAGCGACTTTATAAATTTCTTGCCGTTAAAAAGATCAAACATAAGCTTTTTAGAGCGACTGTTTTTGATTTCGGGAAGCGTTATGATTTTTATATTGTCTGTTTCCTCGAGCAATTTATCGCCAAGGAGAAAGATCCATTCGTTTTCGGTGTCATTCTCCCTGACGCAATTGTAAAAATCCTTTAGAACAGTGAGTGCTCCGCCCTTTGATGCGGCAATGTCGTTTACAACGATTCTCATAATATCCCACATTTCCGACAGTACATCGGTGTTTTTATCACTGATGACCGTCTTTGATTTCAGAAATTATTGTTTCGTATACAATCCTTGAGGTGTAGTGTCCCTCAAGATAGTCATATCCGTTTTTACCAAGTGCCTTCAGGTCTGCGGCAAGTGCGGCATTGACGGCAGAGTTAAAGCCTGCCACGTCGTTGCTTTCACACCACCAACCGAGTCCGCCGTCAGCTATAACCTTGCCGATATCGGTATTCGGGTCGGTACAAGCGAGGACGGGAAGCTCCGCCTGCATATATGCGAGCAGACGGCTTGGGAAGTTCGGGATGGTGAAGCGGTGATCAAGGAAGATCATACCAACGTCACACGCGGCGACCATACGGTCATAATCCTCTTTCGGAAGCTTCTTCATAAGTTTTATGTTTGATGCATCCATGCTGCCCGTAAAGGCTTCAAGCTTACCGTATTCGGTGCCGTCGCCAACGATGAGGAAATATGCATCGGGGTTGTTTATCTGCGCTTTAAGGCATTCGATAATGAACGGTATACCTTGCGGCCTTCCGAGGTTTCCGCCGTAAATAAAAATCTTTTTGTCAAGCGGAATACCGTACTTTTCGCGTACTGACGTCTTTTCTTCGTCTGAGATACGCACATCCTGGATCTCGATTGCGTTGGGACAAATTCCAACCTTGTCCGCTGAAACCTCGGGATTGTGCCCAAGGACATAATCAACATTCGCCTGCGACATACATCCGATTCTGTCCGATATTGCGTAAAGCTTCTTTTCCTTTTTGCGGAAATACTTATAGAGAATACCTTTAACTCCCGATTTTCTCATCATACCGATATCAACTGCGTTTTGAGGGAAGATATCCTTGAGCATGAGATAAGTCTTGGCATTATCGCGCTTTTTGATGAATTTAACCGTTTCGAAGTGGGTTACCGGAGGAGTCGGGTAGAGTACAAGGTCAAACTTCACGTCGGAAAAATATTTCTTGATTGCTTTTTTATACATTGATGGGAGCATAACGGTTGTGATGCCCTTTTCAATAATATTCGCTTTTTTGTTGTTTCCGATCTTAACGCGGAGCACCTTACAGCCTGCTTCATCGGAAAGTGTTGTTTCTGCATTCTCCTTGCGCTCCAAGCCGCAAACTATGTACACGTTATGACCGTTCTTTTGAAACTCATGGAGCAGATCGAGAGAAATACTGTGTCCTGCGGCGTTTGCGATCGGACTTATCGAAAGGAATAATACGTTCATATCATTAATCCTTATGCATCATATTTTGCGATGAGGTCATGGCGGATGATATCCTTGCCTTCTGTGCTTATCGCGCGGATACGTTCATTTGCGATTTTGTGCTTACGCTTGAGCTCGGCGACGGTGTCAGCTTCGATGCTGAAGAATGCCACGCGGTCACCGCTGCTGTTTATCTGAGTGAACTTTGCGCCGGGAGTTTTGAAAGCGGAATATGTGGCGATGATGCCCTCGTCAAGCAGCTCGTCAAAGCCCTCGAGCGATTGTAACTCGCCCGGATATGTATAAACAAATTCATTGAGAATGAGGTTGTCAAGCTTCTTTACCTCGCCGACATGAGGCTTTTCACCGAGAGTCAGAGCAACAACGGCATCAACCACGTCAAAGCCGGAAACTCTCTTTATCATCTGGAACTTGATACCGCCGCCTGTACGTGCACAGAACTCGATGACGGATATGTTCTCGCCGTCGCTGATAAGCTGTACGAGCATGGGATTGTTTTTGAGTCCGAAGGCATCGGCGATTTTCTGTACGGTATCGGCAATTTTGTCTGCGATCTCGGGAGATACGTCCGCAGGGATACGGCTTCTGTTGATAATAAACTTGCCGTCCTCACCGATTTTATAGATGTTTGTCAGACAAAGCACGTGCGCCTTACCTTCTTCAACGTAAACATCGACGCTGATCTCGTCACCCTCTGCAAATTCCTCGACGATAGCGGTCTTTGTGCGGCTGATTTCGATAGCGACATCAAGTGCGGCACGAAGCTCGTCGATGTTTTGCACCTTGCAGACACCGCGTGAGCTGTATGCGTCAACCGGCTTTACAATGATAGGGTAACGTAAATGCGCGATCTTTTCCTCCTCAAAGTGGTCGAGGATAACATATTTTGTTGTCGGAACGCCGTTTTCCCAGAAGATCTTCTTCATATAGGACTTCTTGGAAACATTTTCGGCGGTTTCGTAATCGATATACCACGGAAGCCCTAACTCCTCGGCAATCTGTGCGACGACCTGCAGTACCTGATCAGCGCAAACCGTTATGAGAAAGTCAACCTTTTCGTCGACGGCAACCTGTCTCACGGCATCCACATCGAGTACGGACACCTTATAGAATTTATCTGCATATGCTCTTGCGGCAACCTTGTCGTTCATGTCTGCTAAAATCGTGAATATACCGCGAGCTTTAAGATTATTGATGAGTTCGATCTGCGGAACTCCTCCGCAAAGTACAAGCGCTTTCATAATGTATTACCCCCAAATTATTTTTCGATTGTTTCGGGCTCTTTTTCCTGCTGTGTTTTCGGTGCCTTTGCGTTTATTGCATCGGCCTTTGTGAATGCAATGCCGTCCTGCTTTAAGACAACGGCAACGGTTTTGAAAAGAATCTTGATGTCAAACCAAAGGCTGAAATTTTCTATGTATTCGATATCGTATTCGATCTTTTCACTCCAGCCAAGATCGTTTCGTCCGTTAACCTGCGCCCAGCCTGTTACTCCGGGACGCATATTGAGGCGTGTCCTCTGGCGTTCGTTATAGTTTTCAACCTGATAGGGTAAAGTGGGACGGGGACCCACAAAGCTCATTGTGCCGTTGATAACATTGAATATCTGCATGAGCTCATCAAGGCTGGTTTTTCGAAGGAAACGTCCAACCTTGGTGATGCTTTCCTTGGGTTCAAGCGGTCTGCCGTCAGCGGCGAATCGTTCCTCTGCAATCAGCATGGTTCTGAACTTATAGATTTTAAAAATCTTTCCATCCTTACCGACTCGCTCCTGAGTGAACACCGCAGGACCTTTTGAGGTCAGCTTGATGACTATCGGGATCACGATCATGATCGGGATAATGATCATAAAGAGAAGCATTATAAGCGAGACAGTCAGATCAAAAGCACGTTTTATGAAAAGTTGGAATTTTCGCATAGTAGGTCCCCTTTTAGTTACTGTTTCTTCTTTTTAGGCGGAACAAGCGATTTCTCGCCGGCTAAATACATCTTGACAAGTCCGAGAAGAACGGAGAGGGAAGATATATATATGATAACGGGATAAATCTGCTTATAAATAAATGTACAGATATCTGTCGCGATATCGCCGCCGATGATCATTGCAGCGACGTATCCGAGGAAGGAAAGTGCGCCGACAAAAAGTGACACTGCGATACCTGTTCCGTATATGTAGGAAAGATAATATGCTGCTTTTTTTCTGAAGTTTTTCATTGTGCGACCTCCTTACAGACCTAAAATGGGGAGTACACCGAGCAGTACGATAACTTCAAGCACGTACTGTGCGGCGAGCCACCAAAGGTCGTTCTTAAGCGTTTTCGTGAAATCCGATTTTGCAAGGGACATACCTGCATACATACCGAGAGCAAACGGCGGTGTGATTCCGCACATAATTCCGCAGATACAGGGAAGCATTGCCGCAACGAGCAGAGGATCAGCTCCTGCGTTTGCAAAGATCGCGATGAAAACTTCACCGAGCATAACAACAATAGACGAGCCGGGAATAACCATCGAAATAAAACAGGTTATAAGCGGAATGACAAATGCAAGTGTTACAATGTTAAAGTTCATAGCCTCGAATACAGCCTGAAGCTCTTCTCCGACTTCAAGATCTGTAAACATTGCACCGATCATATAACCGAGAATACAGGTTGCAACGGTGGGAACGATACCCTTTACGCTGCCTGCAAAGGTCGAGATGATCTCGGTCAGTGTCATTTTCTTTCTGTCCTTCGAGATCAGGATGCCGAATATGGTAGCGACACCTGCCGTGAAGATAAGAAGCGATTTTGAGAAATAGCTTGCGCCGGTCGCACCGAGACGGGCGGTGAGGAAGTTTGCATTGCATACTGCGTCAAAAATGAAGGGAAGCAGGATAACAACGGGGAGAAGTAAACCGCTCCAGCCTTCTTTGATAGTCTGCTTGAGGCTGGGAACATCCTCTTTCGCCATACCCTTGATCTTATAATATTTACAGAATGCAAAGAGCTGAACGAATCTCGAAAGAATGAACCACAGTGAGCATCCCCAACAAACGATCCAGAATGTACCTGTTGAGACCTCGTCCTTGCCGTTGATAGCTAAATATGCATTGAGCGCACCGAGAGCCGCAACTATATTTGAGGAAGGCGGGATCATATTTCCGAGGTAGCTTGCCGTACTTTCAACGTTTGCGGCGAGCTCCGGCGGGAATCCGGATTTGATCATTGCAGGGATAGTGATAGTACCGGTTGCCATAACGTTACCGGGGCCGCTTCCGGAGAGAGCACCCATAAAGCTGCTGGCTACAATAGACGCATAGCCTGCACCGCCGGGGATTCGTCCTAAAAGCGCGATGATGATCATAACACAGTTGTCGATGACCTTTGTTTTGGTGAGTAGCTGCGACATGGCACAGAATGCCATCATTGAATAGAGAAGCGAGGTTCCGAGTGCATCGTCGATATATACGAACACATTCGACCATGTACCTGTTACAAAAAGTAAAATGATAAAGCTTAAAAGAATACCCTCATAGATCGGGCGCTTGAATGCTAAGAACCAAATGATGATAGCCGCGAGCATTATGAGAATATAAGTAAATACAGCTGGCATAACTTAAACTCCTTAATTTATGATTTTTTTGTCATCCGTCTGCAACGAGTCGAACTTTTTTCGGCTGCAACGAGCCGTGCGGTTTGCCTTATGTTAAAAGGGCAATGACCGTTTTTGCCAGATATTCCATATCAGATTCGGAATAGTCCGGCTCAATCGGGAGCGGAAGCAATTCTTCGGAAAATGTTTTTTCGGCAAGACCGTCAAACTTTGCAGAAAGCGTTCCTCTCCACATTAAGGGGATATATATTTTCTTCTCGACGAGGCGGCTGCGAATATCCGCGGATACCAGCAACGGGTAGAACTGCGGTGCAAAATTGCCGTCATGGTCGATGGAAAGCAGATTATGCTGTGCCAATGCGTTATGAAGTATACCAAAGTTTCGCTGTCTTGTTTTCTTTTCGTCATCGTAATTTACCGAGGCGAGAAGTGTTTTTGTTAAAGAGGACATCGCTTTTCTCAAAGTGACAAGCTCCTGTTCGTTTGTTTGCGATTCCTTATATGCCGCGCCTTGACCGAGCTCGAGTGCATGAAACAACATTCTTGTGCGCTTATACGAGATATCGGCTTCAAGCGTCGGGACATTTTTAAGGGGAGCACTCGAAACAAGATATGCACCGTCGGGTACGGCAAAGAACTTTCGTGCACTGTAAATCGTGTACGTGTTTTCCTCTGTGGACGCATCCTCGAAAAATGCCATTGAATTATCGACGACTTTATTCTTAAAGGGCGCGTTTTTGATATACCCGGTGCAAAGACCGTGGTAATTGATAAGAAATACTGCGTCGCCCTCTTGCTCGTCAATATCAACGGGGAGAAAATTCTTGTCGATGTGATAATATACGCATTCAATTCCGAACTCGTCTGCGATCTTTGCCCATACCGATGAAGCGTAAAACGGAATGAACACACGTTTCGCGCCGATTTCTTTAAGGGCACACCAGAATGCGGTGTATTCGCTGTTGAGCGCGAGAACTGTATCGCTCTCGGTGAAATACGGAGCTTTTTTTGTAGGACGGAATTTGAGACATCCGCCGAGCTCCTTGATTTGTTCGCTCGAAATTGTGTGTGCGCCGCGTGAACCCGTTTCGGAGTTGTATTCAAAGCTTACGCAGGCACGCATCTTCGGCAGAGTGTCTGCTGGTTTTACAGACTTACCGCAGGCGATATCGATAACAGCCCGTGTATAGTCAAAGCCGTATGCGAGCGGAACAAGGTGAGTTCCGATATAGTCGCCGTACATTGTCGGCGTTACTTCGATTATGTAGGGATTATTGTTTTTATCAACGATAAATTCAATCGAGGATGCACCGTCTGAAAGACCGAGCGTTTTAAGTATCGTCGGGACGGTTTCCTTTAACCTGTTTTCAATCGAAAGCGGCAGAATAGCCGGCTGTGTGTGGCGGTACTCACAGATGCGCGTTCCGATGAGAACAGTGTCTCTTTCTGTAAAGCCGACAATTTTGTGTTCATTTCCATATGAAAGGCATTCACAGCTATAGAGCTGACCGTCGATAAATTCTTCAACGATCGCCTTTCTCTCGAATGACACCTCACGTGCATTGTTGATCGCACCGAAAAGCTCACCTGCATCGTTTATATATGCAAGTCCTCGTCCGCCGGAACGGTCACTCGGCTTTACGACAAGCGGATATGTAAGCGAGTTAAGTGTATCGAACGGGATAGTGTCACCGATTTCGGCATATTTCGGCTGAGGGATACCTGCCTCGGTGAGCTTGTTTCGCATACGGAGCTTGTTTGATGCTCCACTCACATTTTCAAAGTGGTTACCGGGAAGTCCGAGAGCTCCCGAAACATATGCTGTTGTCTGTGCGGCGATATCCGAACCGATTGAAACGATGGCGTCAATTCCGATCTCTTTACATTTTGCGAGAATTTCTTCTTTGTTGCCTGCGCTGATCGGATAAAAGTGATCGGAGGTTTCCTCGCCGATCTCACCACCCGTCTGCCATGCAAAGGTGTGGGTTTCGAAGCCCATCTCTCTCGCTTTTAGTATCAAAGGGTTCTGCTGGTCGTTTGCGCCAATGATAGCAAGCTTCTTTTTCATGAGGGTTACCGTTTAATTGAAACAGCTCTTGACGATCTCGATTATGATGTCCTGCTCCTCGGCTGTCATCTTGTTATCGCTCGGCAGGCAGAGTCCTCGGTCGAATATATCCGCGCCGACGTCGATACAGCCTTCTGCGATATAAGCGTTTGTTCTGCCGCGACCGTTTCCGTCCTTGGTGATGAACGGATTCATGCGGTACATAGGCTGCATATGCATGGGCTTCCAGATCGGTCTGCCCTCGGCATTGTATTTGGCAAGAGCTTCGAGTATTTCGGTCGGGCAGGATTTACCCGGCTCGGAAATATAGCAGGCATCGTTATCGCTTCTGACCTGCTTGCACATTGCGTCCTTGTTTATGAGCATACATGAAAGCCAGAAGTTCGGCTCCATGATGTTTTCGTCATAAGGGTTCATGATAACGGGCAGATCCTTGAAGCCTTCCTTGTAACGCTCGTAGATCGCCTTCTTCTGCGCGATATGTTCTTCGAGGTAGGGAAGCTGTCCGCGAACAACGCCTGCGATGACGTTACTCATGCGGTAATTGTAACCGACCTCCTCATGCTGATACCACGGCGCGTTCTCACGGCTCTGCGTTGACCATTTGCGTGCCTTGTTTGCCGCTTCGAGGTCGTCTGTCAGCAGCATACCGCCCGATGAACCGGTGATTATCTTGTTTCCGTTGAAGGAGATTGCGTTATATGTACCGAATGTACCGGTTTGTCTGCCCTTGTAGGTTGCACCGAGGGATTCTGCCGCGTCCTCGATGATGATCGCGCCGTGCTTATCTGCAATGGCACAGATCTCGTCAAGCTTTGCGGGAGTTCCGTAAAGGTTAGCGATTACGATGACTTTTGTTTCGGGATAAATCTCAAACGCCTTTTCGAGTGCAACGGGATCCATATTCCAGGTGTCGTATTCCGTGTCGATAAAGACGGGAGTTGCCTTTTCGTAAATAACGGGATTCACGGTTGCATCGAAGGTCATATCGGTACAAAATACAGTATCACCCTGCTTAACTCCGGCGAGTTTTACGGCAAGGTGAAGTGCTGATGTTCCGCACGAGAGCGCAACTGCATATTTGCATCCGACTTTTTCGGCGATGCTTTTCTCGAGAACATTGATATTTTCGCCAACGGTGGACATCCAGTTGGTGTCGTATGCTTCTTTGATGTACTTTATTTCATCCCCATGCATTGTGGGAGTGGACAGATAGATTTTTTTCTCAAACGGTTTCATTGTGCATTACCTTCTTACTTTATGTATTTTTTGTAATTTAGGAATTTGCCGTGCCCGTCAAGCGAGCATAATCATACTTATACATTATATAATTATATCACACTAACTTCCCAATGTCAAGGGAAATGACTCTGTTTTTGACATAAATGTGTCGAATTTTTTATGCGGAGCTGAGAGTAGAGGCTGATTTTACTTAAAATAACAGCATATCCCCATCCAAAAAAATCGGGTGGGGATCGTTTTTTATTCAATCTGCAGTTGTGAGAGGGCAGTTCCGTTCATGAGCTCATCCGTTAACTTCACCGAGCGGATCTGACGGTCGTCGTATGTCGCAAAATGATAGGTGAGTGTTTCCGCGTCGGCGCATGAGGTGTAGAGCGTGTACATATTCTGCCCACTCTCGTTTTTTTGGCATCCGTATGGGACATTGACACTGTTCATGACGTGGAAAAAACGGTTTATTTCATCGCTTTTCGGTGCGGTTTCGATGTGTGATTTTACGAAAAATGCCCGTACAAACCGTGATGCTGATGAAAAGTCTCCCGGCAGCCCAATCGCTCCCATACCGCGTGAATAGGGAGTGAGCTCGATTTCGCGGCAGAGGTCGTTTTGCGGTGTAGTTGGCGTTAAGCGGAGAAAATCAGCAAGGTGAAATTCGTGATATTCAAACGGCGGTTCGTTTGTTAATATTCCGAAACGGTTTTCGTAAATTTTGAGTCCCGATGACACCGATTCAACAGTGATCGAGCCCGTTTTATCTGCGATTATCCAGTGAAGCGGAGTTGAGGGAAGATCGACGGAAAAGCTGTCATTCGTGATGCTTGTATTCTGCAATAATTCCTTTGCTTCCTGAAGATTTTTGCACTGTGACAATATCCACGGTATCACCTCAAAGGACGCGATATTATGCACATTATCAGTGGCAGGATGATACTTTGCACTGAGCGAAAAATTGAGTCCTGCGGCTGATAATCCCGCTTCGTTCATCGCGTCAAAATATAGCGGTACACCGCCGCGGACACAGCCTATGCCTATCAATGCGAGGTGCGATTTTTGCGGCGGTTCACGGAGAAAATCAAGGCGGTGATTCCTCGGCACTGCGATGACGCTTTCTCCGTATGATGATTCAATATCCAGTGTGCGTCCGAAAAGGTGACGCTCACCGCTTATGCTGACGGCGGTACACATTTTCGTCTCGTTAAGCGGAGAATTTGGCAGTGGCGCTTATCATCTGTGCCGCTTCACCGCGTGTCAGAGGACTGTATGCTCCGAGTGTGCCGTCACCGTTTCCGCGAAGGATTCCCTCGTTATAAAGACCGTACATCGCGCCCTTTGCCCAGGCAGGGATAGTGTCCGAATCTGCGAATACGCTGACTGTATCACCACTTATTCCCGTGAGCCTTGAGATGATCATTGCCGCTTCACAACGTGTTATCTGATTGTTCGGATGGAATTTCACCGTGCTGTCATACACTGCGCCCTCGATTATTCCCATTGCATCGGCAACGGCGATACATCCCTTATATTCGGCAGGGATGTCAGCATCGTCGGCAAAGCCTGTGTTCGTGGTTGTGAAACCGCTGTAGCCTGCTGCGCTCATTGCAAGATAAAGGAACTGTGCGCGGCTGATCCTCTCATCGGGATAGAAACGGTCGCCATCCTGCGCCGTGTTAATTATTCCTGAGCGAACACAGGAAATGACCGCGGAATTTGCCCAGTGACCGTCCATATCCGCAAACACCTCGCCCGATTCGGCTTTATCGACACGCAGAGTGATCTTTTCTTCGGCGGAACGATTGCCGTATTTATCGGTTACGCGAACTGTGAAGCTGTCTTTACCCGTGAAGCTTTTGTCAGAGGTGTATTCATAGTAACCGCGATTACGGTCGGTCAGTCGTACAGTGCCGTTTGAAGCGTTTGAGAGGATTTCAAAGGTCAGAGCGTCACCCTCTGCGTCGGTTGCTTTGAGTGTACCGTAATATGCAACGCCCGAATAGGCATCGGCGGTTGTGCTGACACTGCTTGCGCTTTCAATTGTAGGTGCGGTATTCACGGTTTTGAGGGTGTATACAGTACATTCATATTCGGTTCCGTAAATGTCACTGCCGCGGCAGAAGCCGAACGTTGCGGCGATCTCATTGCTTCCGAACGGTACGAATTTGAGTGAGTCAAGATTTTTCTCGGAAATGGTCTGACCAACCTCAACCCACCGTGTACCGAGCTTGAGCCTGCCGAGTGTGACGTCGGGCAGGGAAGTTACGGTGATCTTGCCGACCGAGCTTATCCCGAGCGATTCGGTGAAATCGGATTTGTCAAAGCAGATATCCGTTCCGACAAGACCGCTTTTGGCAATTTTGTATTCTTCGGCGATGATGTCGAGGGCAGGCGAGAGCTTATATTCGGCACGGCAGGGAAGAATGGCGATGCCGATAAGCATGAATGCGGCGAGGACTGCGCTTAAGCCGCGTGAGAGCTTTTCATTGTATTCTTTCATGTTTTACCTCCAAAATATTATGTTGATGTAAAGCTTTGTCACGCACCTATTTTTGCCCTCAGGCGGACATTTATGCGTTTTTTTGTAAACATTTCTCATATAGGCGCAAAAAAAACTTGAAATTTATTTATTTTGATATCTTGAAATATTGAATCATCTGTTGTATAATATATTTTAATGTAATATATTTTTTGGAGGTAACAAAAATGTTAGATATCAAAATCGAAAGAACAACAGCTCCCAAGGCAAAGCCCGATTGGGATAAGCTCGGCTTCGGAAACTTTTACTCCGACCATATGTTTTTAATGAACTACACCGAGGGAAAGGGCTGGCATGACGCACGTATCGTGCCTTATCAGAACTTCTCGCTCGATCCTGCAACAATGGTGTTCCACTATGCACAGGAGATCTTCGAGGGACTCAAGGCTTACCGCACACCGAACGGTGACATTCAGCTCTTCCGCCCTGAAAAGAACTTCGAGCGTATGAACCGTACAAACGAGCGTATGTGCATTCCTGCAGTTGACGTTGACGACTGCATCACCGCACTTAAGACTCTCATCGATGTTGACCGCGACTGGGTTCCCGTAAAGGACGGCACATCGCTTTACATTCGTCCGTTCATCATCGCAACCGACGTACACCTCGGCGTACACGTTGCAAAGACATATCTTTTCGCAATCATCCTCTCGCCTGTAGGCTCTTACTATGCGGCAGGCATCAACCCCGTTAAGATCTTTGTTGAATCCGAGTATGTACGTGCTGTCAAGGGTGGTACAGGCTTCACAAAGTGCGGCGGTAACTATGCAGCATCCCTCATCGGTCAGAAGAAGGCTGAAGAGCTTGGTTATGCGCAGGTTCTCTGGATTGACGGTATTGAGCACAAGTATATTGATGAAGTTGGCGCTATGAACGTATTCTTCGTTATCGACGGCGAGGTCATCACTCCCACAACCGAGGCTGGCTCTATCCTCCCCGGCGTTACTCGTATGTCCTGCATCGAGCTTCTTAAGAGCTGGGGATATAAGGTTACAGAACGCCGTCTTTCGATCGACGAGGTTGTTGAAGCTCATAAGGCAGGTAAGCTTAACGAAGCATTCGGAACCGGTACAGCAGCTGTTATCAGCCCTATCGGCGAGCTCAACCGCGACGGCAACAAGATGACCATCAACAACGGCGAGATTGGCGAGATCGCACGCAAGCTCTATGATAACCTCACCGGTATTCAGTGGGGTAAGCAGCCCGACACTCTCGGCTGGACTGTTAAGGTAGACTGATTTTTAAAAATAAAACGGCAGTACGTTTACAATGAAGTAGGCGTACTGCTATGATTTTGCATTTTTTCTTTTAATAAATTCACAATAGATTCTGAGGTTTTGTCAAATGTTTAAAAATTACACATCTATGTTGAAGCGTGAGTTTTCGGGATATAACGCTTCAAGACTCATAAAAGATTTACTTGCCGGACTTACTGTTGCCGCTGTGGCACTTCCGCTTGCACTTGCGTTTGGTGTTGCGAGCGGTGCAACTGCTGCATCGGGACTTATAACGGCTATTATCGCAGGCGTTGTGATAAGTGCGCTTTCGGGTGCATCGTTCCAGATATCCGGTCCGACCGGTGCAATGAGTGCCGTACTTATTACTATTGCGGCAAATGAGGCTATCGGTCTTAACGGCGTATTCGTTGTTTGTCTGATTGCGGGCGTGATACTGCTTGTGTGCGGTATTTTCAGACTCGGCAAGCTGGTTTCGTTGATACCCCGTCCCGTTATTACAGGCTTCACATCCGGTATTGCTGTGATAATCGCGCTCGGCCAGGTCGATAACTTCTTCGGAACTGTTTCCGAGGGTAATACGGCTATCGAAAAGCTTATTTCGTATGGCAGACTTGGTTTCACTCCGCATCTCTGGACGCTTTTTCTCGGAATTATTGTTGTTGAAATAATGATTCTTTGGCCGAAAAAGTGGAATGCGAAGGTGCCGTCCTCGCTTATCGGTATCATTGTTTCGACTGTGATATATGTTATATTCCGCTTTGATGGAGTTGCGACTGTCGGCGAGATTCCGAAAACCCTGTTTTTGTCTGACAGACTTTCTTTCTCCGGACTTAATATTGACACATTGATGACGCTTCTTCCGTCGGCGCTTACCGTTGCGGCACTCGGTATGATCGAGAGCTTACTTTGCGGTGCGTCTGCATCACGAATGAAGAACGAGCCGTTTGATGCGAACACAGAGCTTGTTGCACAGGGCGTCGGAAACATACTGATCCCGTTCTTCGGCGGTGTTCCTGCGACTGCGGCAATTGCACGTACAAGCGTTGCGATAAAGTCGGGTGCACAGACTCGTTTGACGGGCATCTTCCATGCACTGTGGCTGCTTGCGGCGATGTTTTTGCTTGGCGGAGTTATGTCGCTCGTTCCGATGTCGGCACTTGGCGGTGTGTTGCTTGTAACCGCATGGCGCATGAACGAATGGCACGAGATAAAGTACATATTTAAGAAGAAGTTCATCGGCGCGATACTGCAGTTCCTTATAACTATGATTGCAACGGTTGTTTTCGATCTCACGGTTGCTATCGTTATCGGTATCATATTCTCGCTGATGGTATTCATCAAGAATGCGGCGCATATTGACGTTACATCCGCACCGGTTGATGCAAAACGTCTTGAAGCTCGCGGTAAGCTTGGTTCGGGACACGATAACGGCGTTGTTGTATATGTTACCGGTGATATGTTCTTCGCGAATATCGGCAAGCTGACCGATAAGCTTACGGCGTTATCAGAGCATGATGAGATCATAATATCGCTTCGCGGTGTGCCGGATATAGACATCACATCAGTTGAAACGCTCGGCGAGTTAGCGAGTGAATTTGAGGCACAAGGTAAGCGTGTTGTGTTCTGCGGAATGAATGATACGGTTGCAAAGGTGTTTGATAAGAGCGGTATATTCGGTGAGCTTGGTGACGGGTGTGTTTATAAGACAATAGATGCGGTTCTTATCGAAGACAATATTTGTGTCAAGGCAGAGAAAAATGTCGCGGAGAGTGAAAATGAAAATTACGTTAAATCCTGACGAGGAGATAGTTAAAACGGTTAAAGCGGGACTTGAAGCCAAGGGCGGATACTGTCCCTGCCGTATCGGTAAGGCTGAGGAATACAAATGTATGTGCAAAGAGTTTCGCGATCAGATTGCCGATCCCGAGTTTGAGGGTTACTGTCACTGCTTGCTTTATTACAAATCGAAGTGATTTTGAGTCAACAGCATAACAAAAGAGCTGCCCGTTTTTTGTCGGACAGCTTTTCATTATTATATCTTACCTTCTTTTATAAGATGCTGTTTGATCGCTTCAAGTGATTTGTCGCTTATGTCATGCTCAAGACGGCAGGCATCCTCGGCGGCAGTTTCATCGTCAACTCCGAGCGAAACAAGAAGTGCTGTGAGTATTGTGTGACGTTCAAATATCTTTTCGGCGATCTCACGGCCGAGTGTGGTTAAATTCAGTGTGCCGTCGGCTGCCATGGTTATGTATCCGCCGCTTTTTAAAATGCTCATTGCACGGCTGACACTGGGCTTTGAATAACCGAGATATTCACCGACATCGATAGAGTGAACATTTGCGTTGTTTTTTGATAAGACATATATCGTTTCGAGATACATTTCTCCCGATTCCTGCAAGCGCATACTGTCACCTCCCACTTTTTTATAAATATATCATACCACATAAATGTGAATTTTTCAAGCTTAAATAATAATTTTCACGTTACTATTGAAAAAAGGCGAAAAATCTGCTACAATTATAAAAGCGGATGTTTTCCGCAGGACAGGAGATGCCACAATGGAACTATTAAGGCGGCTTTATGCGCCAGATCATATGCTGAAGCCTGCACAGAAGCAGCAGGAAAAATATGATACAAAGGAATTTTATAAGAGCTTTGTTAAGGTTGCATGGCCTGCGACGATGGAGTCTGTTCTTTTAGGCCTTGTCAATTTTATCGACTCGATAATGGTCAGTACGGTTGGAACTGATGCGGTTGCGGCGGTTGGACTTACGAGTCAGCCGAGGTTTATTTTCTATGCGGTGTTTTTTGCACTTAACATCGGTGTTACGGCGATCGTCAGCCGACGCAAGGGTGAAAATGACCGTGAGAGCGCAAACAAAACGCTTGCACAGGCGCTTTCACTTTGTATGATTCTCGGAATCGTGCTTGTCGGAACGGCGATATATTTTGCAGAGCCGCTTCTTCGTTTCAGTGGTGCTGAAGATGACACAATCGGAATGGCGACCTCATATTTCCGTATAACGATGATCGGTATGCTCTGTACGTCAATAAGCCTTCTCATCAATGCGGCACAACGCGGCTCTGGTAACACTCGCATATCAATGACGACGAACATGACTGCAAATATCGTCAACTGCTGCTTTAACGCACTGCTCATAAACGGATTGTTCTTCTTCCCGAAGCTTGGCGTTACCGGTGCGGCAATTGCAACGATGCTTGGTAATATGACCTCGTGTGCGATGTCGATTTATTCGGTTTCGCATCCGGATAGATTTTTGCATCTTCGTCCCTCGTCACTCTTTAAATTTAAAAGGAAGGATCTTTCGCTGATCTGTAAGATTTCAAGCTCTGCCGCGATTGAGCAGGTGTTCATGCGCTTTGGCTTCTTTATCGTTGCGAAGATGGTTGCCGAGCTTGGTACGACCGATTTTGCAACGCATACGATCTGTATGAGCATTGTGAATCTCTCGTTCTGCTTCGGTGACGGTCTCGGTGTTGCGGCGTCCTCGCTTGTCGGACAAAATCTCGGTAAACGGCGTCCCGATTATTCTATTATTTACGGCAAAACGGCACAGCGTATCGGATTTTGCATTGCGGTGCTGTTGATATTGCTCTTTACCCTCGGCGGTGAATTGCTGATAAATCTCTTTATGTCAAAGGGAGAGGAAAATGCCGAGCTTATTGTGAATACGGGTGTCAAGATACTGTTCATCCTCGCCGCGATAACGCCTGCACAGATATCGCAGGTTATTTACAGCGGATGTGTACGCGGTGCAGGTGACACTACATATGCGGCGGTCGTCAGCCTTGTTTGTATTGCGCTCGTTCGTCCGACTATGACATATCTTATGTGTTATGTTCTGCCGTTTGGTGTTATCGGTGCGTGGGTTGCGATGTCGATCGACCAGTATTTGCGCCTCTTGTTTATGCTTATACGCTTCTCCGGCGGTAAATGGGCAAAGGTCAAGGTTTAAATGTGATATTGGAGACGGTCATCTTTTTCGGGTGGCCGTTTTTGATTCTGCAACACCGTATTGCTATTCGGCAAAATTGACATAATTTTCGTGTATCGTACCCCAAAATATTATGTTCGGAAAATTTATAAAACCCCTTGACAAACGAGGTGCGATAGTGTATAATATTGTATGTTGATTGAGCAAATGCTTATGTACCCGTAGCTCAGCCGGATAGAGCAACTGCCTTCTAAGCAGTAGGTCGGGGGTTCGAGTCCCTCCGGGTACGCCAAATCCCGGATATGAAAAAAGTGTTCGGGTTCAGATAACGGCAGCGCAGGTCCGGGTGACTTGTCTGCTCAGAGATGGTGGATGTAGCTCAGTTGGTTAGAGCGCCAGGTTGTGGCCCTGGAGGTCGAGGGTTCGACCCCCTTCATTCACCCCATATCGAAAGCCTTACTTCGTGTAGGGCTTTTTTGTTTTGCAAAGCTTACTTATAATACAAAAATCACCGTCAAGCTTTTATATACCTGACGGTGAAATTTTTTTATTGATTTTTATCAGCCGGGGATTGCTGCAAGGACGCTCGGATCAAATTCTACGGTGTACGCCGTTGACCACTGTGTGCTCAGAGCGGTGAGTGTTTCATTGAGAATGTCAACGGAAACGCTTGCCTGCCAATCGGTAAGACCGTTATCAACATAATACATAACGTGAACGCCATACTCTGTTTCAACGATACCTGTGTCGCCGGGAACACGGCTTTCATCGAAGCACCATGCGTCGAAGGCTTCAACCATCTCGCCGGGAGCGACGTTGTTGTAAAGACCGCCGCTGTAGCAGGAGCCGGTATCCTCGGAATATTCGAGAGCGAGAACGCCGAATGCTTCCTCTGTTGGATCGCCTGCATTAAAGTCTGCGAGAATATCCTCTGCCTTTTCACGTGCCTTTTTAAGCTCTTTTTCATCGCTTGCAATGAAGAGAATGTGGCGGACATTTACTGTGTTGGCTTCGGAACGGTAAGGTGTCTTTGTGAGCATATAGACAGTGAATGCAGAGTTTGTCTCATCATCCTCGGTATAGGTTGCATTCACAGCAGCCTCTTCGCCGTATGCCCACTTGGAGAAATCGTCAGTGCCATAGGTCTTGCCTTCTGTTGCGAGAGCGTCGATTCTGTTGCCAAGGTCTTCCTCGGGAATCTCGGGCTCGGCAGCGAGGGTTGCTTCTTTTGCAAGCTCCTTAAAGCTTTCGGCATCGGTTGCCGCAGCGAGCTTATCGATATATGCCTGTGCTTCTTCCTTGGTGAGAGTTGCAGTGGATTCCTCGGTGCTCTCGGGATCGATATAGTTAAGGGAGAAGGTGAGTACGTCAACAAACTTATAGTTGTTAGCGGAGTTCTCGTAGTATGTGTTTATTGTTTCCTCAGAGGGAGCAAGCTCAAGCTCCTTGGAAAGCTGATATTTATATGCGAGAGCTTCGATGCACATTGCATTGTAAATATCGTTTCTCTTGACTCCGGTTCCGTAAAGGCTTGCATCCATTTCGTCAGTACGAGCCTTTATCGCTGCCTTTTCCTCGTCTGTGAGCTCAACGCCTTCCGCTGCTGCTGCTTTGTTTATGGTAAGGAGACCAGAAACGTTCTGCGTTGCACCGTTCATAATGTAATCAAACCAGGTTTCGCTCTGATCCTCGGATGTGTACTGATATTTGAGTGACACTGTCGGATCAAGTCCGATTGCTGAAATATAGCTTCCGTAGTAGTTAAGGAAGTTGTTGTAGTAGTCATTGAAGAAATAGGTCATCATTGCACCGTCAACCGAGATGCTGTCGTCTTCTTCGCCTTCTGCAGCGGTATTGTTTGTTGATGCCGCGATCTGGGCACGCAGTTCAGCACCGGAGTTTGCACGGATGTTTTCGCAAGCGGATATTGCGACCATACCGATAACGAAGATTAAAACGAGTATGAGTGCAACCACTATACCGCCGTTGCCCGGCTTACTTTTGGCTGCATTTTTGTTGTTTTTTGACATGATAGTCCTCCTGAATATATTTTAATATCACATTTTATATTACCATACTATTGTGGGCAAACATTGAACAATTTGTGAATATTATTTGATTTTTACCTTAATTATCGGAATATACGTCTTAACTGCGAGTAATAATATACTATAACGATTTTTTGGGAGGGATATATACGGAAAAAAAGAAAAGCTTCATTATATCCGCGCTCTATTATCTGACGATTGGAGCAACCCTGTATGTTCTTCTCAAGTATGCCGTTTTTATTGTGCTGCCGTTTATTATCGGTTTTGTGATAGCCGCGGTGCTGAGTCCGATCGTGCGTTTTTTAGGGCATAAATTTTCCATGAAACGAAAACCGACCTCAATACTGATTTTGCTGATCTTTTATGGAACGATTGGAATACTTCTGGCTCTTAGCGTTGTTAAGCTGACTGTTCTGATCGGCGATTTTTCGGGAAGGCTTCCGACTATCTATTCCGAAAATATCGAACCCTTTATCGCGGGGATATTTGAATGGGTGAACGATATCGTTTCGCGGATCGACGGGCAGGGAACAAGTGAATTTTCAGAGGATCTCGGCGGTTTGTTTGAAAGCGTTAAAGCCTCGCTCGGGACGACTGTTTCAGATATTTCTGTTCGTGTACTTTCAAAAATCTCAAGCTTTGCCGCGGCTGTCCCGGGGTTTATAATCGAACTCTTTTTCGCGGTAATATCAAGCTTTTTCTTCATTATTGATTATGAAAACATTCTCGGCATATTAAAATCCCGACTACCGGAGAAAGCAGTCGGGGTGATGAGTGATATGAGAGATAAATTTTTGACTATAATCATAAAATATCTCCGCTCTTATGCGCTTATCATGCTGATAACATTTGCGGAGCTCTTTTTCGGGCTTTCGGTTATCGGTACGAAAAACGCGGCGGTTTATGCATTTCTGATCTCATTGCTTGATGTCCTGCCTGCCGTTGGAACAGGTGTAGTGATGGTTCCGTGGGCAGTGATCGATCTCTTGCGAGGTGGCACGGTACACGGCATCGGACTGCTCGTTTTATGGGCGGCAATAACCGTGATACGCAATATAATCGAGCCGAGGATCGTCGGACGGCAGGTTGGACTGCATCCGCTTGTGACGCTTATTGCAATGTTCGTCGGAACCAAGCTGTTCGGCTTTTTCGGGCTTTTATTTTTGCCGATCGGGTTATCTATAGCTGTTTCGGTGATCCGTGAACGTGCTCAATCGTCGGATTCGGTGTAGTTCGGATTGTCAAGACGGATGACAGTTGAATTCTGCGCTGTGTCACAGACGTCAACGTAGATATATTTTCCCGTAAGCTCGCTGACATCATATGTGCCGTTGCCCGAAAAAGCAGCATTCTCCTCATCGCTGTCGCAGACAAGTATCGTTCCCACGCCGTAATTATCCGTGACCTCGAGCTTCAGAAGTGTTTTTTCTCCCTCGGAAATGAGCTCGGCGGTTTCTATGACCGGAGCGGTGCTGTCAAGTGAAAGCTTATATGAAATCGTGTCTGTTTCTTCCGAGCCTGCCGGACGGTAGCTTACGGTTACGGTATAGTCGCCTTCGGGATAAATATAAACGGAGTTATCTTCGGCACGGCCGTTCCAGATGTACAGCTTGGGACTTATCAACTGCTCCGAGAGATAATCGTAATAGGTTCTTGTGAGATCACCGTGCTTTGCTGTGCTGATGGTCTTGCCGCTGCTGTCACTTACCGTAACGGTAACATCGTACACTGAACGCAGAAGTGCGAGATTAAGCATTACGGAAGAATCTGTACCTGCACTGACAGGGGAGAAAACTATGCGCTCCTTGTCGTATGAAACAGATGAATTACCCATAGTTCTACCGAGGATGTTCATGTACGGATCGGACAGTAGCTCTCCCGAATCGAGATAGAGGTAACTGTTTTCGTAAATTGCCTGCTTGCCGCTGTAAATATCCGCATCGAGGGAAGGTGACGCGCCGAAATCTCCCGAAAAACCGAGAAATGGAATGGAAGCAGTGTCATTGCCGGCACTAAGACGCATGAAGCCTTCAATGAAGAAGCCGTTTTCAAACTGTTCGCGGTAAATGTTATAGGTTTCCTCGTCAAGCGTTATTTTGATGTTGAATGTCTTGCTTGAATTTGCTTCAAGAACGAATCTGTGTGCAGTGTAATTGTCTGATGCCGCGTTAAGCTGTGAGCTTTCGCCTTCAACTGCAACATCGGCATTTTTAAAGGGAGTGAACGGTAAAATAAACGAGAGCGTATCTGAAGCCTCATAGCCGAGACGCTTTGAAAGGGGATTCTTTGAGCCCGGTGAATCAAGCAGCATAGCAGGAAATTCAGTGAAGTCGTCCGAGCCGACGATCGCATCAAGCTTGAATGTACGCTTAAGCCTTGAAAGGTTATATGCTGTAATTTCGAAATCGAGTGTACGTTCATTGTTGTCGCCAAGCTCGATTTTATATGAGTCACCCGACAAGAGAAGCAGACCTGTGTTCATTGCGGATTCGAGGTTTGCAGCTCCGCCTCCCTGGATACGCGGTGAATATGCGGGCGAATATGTCGGTGCCATGAGGTCTGCTGATGTTACAAGTGCGGCTTTTGTGATGCTCACAAGATCTGATTTTTCAATGCTCGGGAAGACATCGGCAAAGCGTTCTTTCACAAGCAGTGACATTCCGGCAACCCTTGCGGCAGCGGCTGTTGTTGAAGTCAGATAGCCGTAAGTACCGTCGGTTGCGGCACAGCAGACGTTTGTTCCTACCGCGGCAAGGTCAGGCTTGAGTCCAAGCTCGGAGGTGGTTCCGTACGCGGTGTTTTCTGCGATGGACGGTGTTTCGCGAAGCTTGGTTTCGAAGATTTCACCGGCTTTTACGGTGATCGATTTGTTTTTGCAGGCTGCAAGAAGCGCACCGTCGTCCTTTGAAACGATAATTGCCGGAATCGTTGTGCCTGTGAGGTCCATGCTCATCGTCAGCGTTGATGATGCATCGGTTACGTTATCTACAACGATAACTCCGATAGCACCGAGGCTTGCGGCGTTCACTGCCTTTTGTGTAAACGTGATATTGCCTCTGTTTATCACGGCAAGCTTACCCGTGAGATCACCTGCCGCGGCAAGCTCCTCGGGTGTTCCGATGCCGTCGGTCATCACATATTCAAGTGTACGCCCATTGAAATAAGATGCGAACGATTTTCCGTTTGTTATATCGGTAAAGAGTGAATTTGAATCGGAATAAGGGATACGGCTGCCGTCAGAGAGAATGAAGCTGTCATTTTCAAGTATGTTGTTCACGGCGCTTGTGACGCAGAGAGTTGATTCTATGTTGCCCGGCCAGGTTATCGTGCCGACGTCGGGATTATCGGTTGTCGGAAAGCTGATCGCCAGTTCACGGTCGAATATACTGCCTGTGCCGTAGCTTGAAGCATTTCCGGCGGCAGTTACGACAATGATGCCCTCGCTTTCGGCTTTTTCGATCAATGCATTGATGCTTTCAATCGAAGCACCTTCCTCAAGCTCATACATATCGGTGAGCGCAATGAGTATCACGTCCGCTCCGAGGGTGATGGAATCCTCGATTGCCGCACACATCGCAGCCTCTGTGACCGCTCCCAGCGTATCCGAATAAACCTTCATTGCAAGAACCTGTGCTTCGGGTGCGACTCCTGTCAGGGCAGGGATGTTCAGCTCGGAAAAGCTTCCGTTACCTGCGGTTATTGATATCATTGCGGTTCCGTGGTAATTATAGTTTGCCTGCGAGAGATCGGAATCGTTGTCACCATAGTCGTATGCAAAGGGGATCTTGGGATTTACGTAAACCGATGCGGGTGCGTCTTCGTTATCTGCAATCGACGTTTCGGCAAGCAGAGAATCGGAAATTTCCTTGGTTATACGCGGTGAAGCATCCTCGAGCGCGAAAATTTCGTGTGTGAAAGTGAAGCCGCAGTCGAGAATAGCGACCGTCATGTCCTCGCCGCGGTATGCTTCGACAGGTGTGCCTGACGGACCCGAGAGGGAAATCTGCGCAAAGGCGAGTATTGATGATATTAATGTGGTTGCTCTCATTTTTACCTCCTTGGTCACTGTGCGAGCTCGGCAAGGTCTATTTTACCGACGCGAACGTTATACGCATAGTCGATCACGTCGTAATAAAGATACTCGCCCTCATAATCGCTGATATCGAATGTTGCGATGGGAGATATTTTGAATTCGGTGTCTGATTTTTCGGTTTCGTTTGCGTAAACGCAGATCGCGTAAATTCCGTTTTCATCCTCTGCACTTATTGTCAGTTCATCGTCGTTTAATGTGATGTCCGTAACATCGGGAAGAGTTGTATCAAGCGTGAAAGGATATGAATAGGACTGCGTGTTCTCCTCGCCGTAATCGAGAGTGTATGTGACATTCATGGTGTACTTTCCGTCGGGGAGCTTATAACGGTCATAATAACCGTCGCCGCCTTTCCACGAGAGCTTGAAGATGACAGTTCCTTCGCTGGTGTTCGTCTTGTTTATGTACTCATATTCCTTGCGCTCAATCACGTTGCCCTCGGAGTCGTTAACGGTGAAGATCGCACTGCGGACGTTTCTTATATTGGTTGCCGCAAGGTGGATCGAATCGGCATAACCGTCACCGTTCGGCGAGAATGAGACCGCCGCTGAATCCCTGATATCGGGCTCGGCAAAGAAGTTGATTCCCGCGATGGAATAGCTGTCTCCGTATTTGACGAGCATTTTTGTGGCGTTGAACATCTCGGTTTCGCCGGCATAGAAATCCGCATCGATAACGGGGGCTTCACACCAATCGCCGAGGTATCCCATATAGGGCATGGATGCGGTTGCGTTTTCGGTTTCGCAGATGATGAAGCCTTCGACGAAGTGACCGTTTGTGAAGATCTCATCGAGCGAGGAATGGTAATCCTTATCGAATGTTACTGTTATTGAAACGGTACGCTTTTCGCCTGCCGCCAGAGTCACCTTGAGGGGAGAATAATCCTTGGCGTAACGGTTGAGATTGCCACTATTACCCGAGGTGATTTTTGATGCGGTGTCGGCTATGGCTTCAAGCGTGCTGTAATAATCGGTTTTGCCGTCAAATTCGAGCTCGGTGTAACCGTCGCTTGTGAGTGTTGCTCCGAGGGAAAGCTCAAGGGGTGCATCGGTGAGATTTTTGAGTGTGGCGTCGATCGTTACGCTCTCACCAAGCTTATCAAAAAGCTCCGCCTTGGGCTTACCGTTTGCGGTATATGTGATCTCGACCTCGCGGCCCAAAAGAGAGGGGATGCTGGCAAGTCCCGCACCCTGCGCACGAGGGGAATATTCAACTCCGTTTTCCTGAAGGACAAGTACAGCCGAGTTCATAAGTGCGGTTTTGATCTTTTCGGCACGCTTGACCTGATTTATGACCGTGCCGCTTTTGTTTTCGTATTCCATGTAAAGAGCGCATATTCCACTTATTTGAGGTGCCGCCATTGATGTACCCTCCGCACCATCATATCCGCCGCCGTTGACCGTGCTTAAAACACCTCCGCCGACGCCGCTTATGTCAGGTTTGAGAGTTAATGAAGGAGTACAGCCGTAAGAGGAGAAATCCGAGATCTTTCCGGCGGTTTCGTTCTGCCAGGTGACGTTGAAGTCCGTGCTGAACATAACTTTATGTACGCTTTCATTTATAAGTGCAAGACCGTCCTCACGGCTTATGAATATTGCCGGAATGCCTGCACCCGTGAGCTCCATGTTGACGTATTCATCCTCGACGTTATTGTAAACGATCGCACCGATCGCACCGTGTTTTGCGGCTGTTTTGACTTTATCGGCAAAGGTTACCGTTCCTCTTTCGATAAGAGCGAGCTTGCCTTTTAAATCAAGACCTTCGTAGTCCTTTTCCTCGCCAAGACCGGGGATGACAACGTATTCGAGCGTTTTGCCGTCAAAATATTCGGTGAACGTACCTGTGATAACACCGCTTGCCTCATTTGTGTCCGTAAATTCGGGAGTTATTTCTGTGTTTTCCGTATGACGGAAGTGATCTGCGTAATGAACAAAGTTGTCAACGCTTGCGACCGAGAGTGGGTAATCGGCTGTTGACGGGAAGCTGAGTGTACCGTAATCGGTGTAGCTTGCGAGAGGGTATATGACATTTTCCTCGTCCGCGAGCTTACCGAGTGAGGTTGAAACGCTGTCATTTCCGACGGCGCAGACGATCACGGTTCCGAGACTCTCTGCTTTTTGTATCAGCTTGTCAAGTCCGACGATCGTATTCTGATCGGTTGAACCGGAATATTGACCGAGGCTGAGGTTTATTATGTCCGCTTTGAGCTTTATTGCATCCTCAAGTGCGGCGATGAGTGAATAATCGTTTGCGGTTGCCGAGGAGTCGGAGAAGATCTTCATCAAAAGTAACTGTGCACCGGGCGCGATACCCTGCATATTGCTTACTTCGGTTGGTGCTGCTCCGATTATTCCGGCAACATGAGTTCCATGCAGTTCTTCGGAAATGACGTCTGTATCGTTGTCGGCATAGTCGAATCTGAACGGGATCTTGGAGTTATGGCGCAGACTTTCCGCGTTTAAAAGATAACGAAGCGCATTGAGACGTGACGAGCCTATGACGGCGGCGTAGGTTTTTAAATTGAGCGTTTCCGTAACCTCTGTGTCGAATGCGGGATGTGTGACGTCAAAGCCCGAGTCGATGACTGCGATCTTTATGCCCTCGCCCGTCAGTCCGAGCTCCTCTGACATTTCATAACCGATCATCTCTGCTGAACGCATGGCATTTTCGCTTTCGGAATAAGAGAGCATTTCGTATTCGGCACAGGTGTAAACCTCTGAAACGAAGCTGAGTTTCTCAAGCTTTGAAAGTGAGCTTTCCGGTAATGAAAGGTGAAAACCACAGAGCAGGGTGTCGTATACGTAATCAGACTCGCTGTCCTTGATAAGCTTCGAAGTGTATTCGGCACACATTTGCGCATATTCACCTGCATTTTCTCCCTCTGGCAGGTTAAGCTCGACAATAACGTCGATTTCGGGAGAATCTGAAGCTACGGGGAAGTGTGACATTATAAAAACCTGCGACAAGGCAAGAATGGATGCGATAAATCTTTTTTTCATAAGGTTTCCTTTCATTAAGGCAAAAAATGATAATATAAACTATTATAACAGTAAATGAGATATAAATCAAGCGTAATTTTATGTATAAATCTTAATAATTGTCAGATCGTTAAGAAAATTGCAAATTTTACTTGACTTTAACGTGAGGAATTGTTATAATGTTGTTATTGAAGAAATGGCCTACATAAGGAGAAGAATATGTCTATTATTTACAACGAACAGCTTAAAGTTTTCAAGCTTGATACACCGAATTCGACGTATGCTTTTAAAATAAGTCCGATGGGATTTCTGCTGCATCTCTATTACGGTGCATACGTACCCGATGCGGATCTTGACTACCTGCGTCAGTACATAAGAGCATCGACAACGAGTGCACTTACCGCTCATGAGGATGTTGAGGGGTATATGTCGCTTGACACAGCAAGACTTGAATATCCCTGTGAGGGTGCCGGCGATATGCGTATTTCCGCACTTTCCATCCGCGGTAAAAGCGGCTGTAATGCGACGGATATCCGTTACAAATCACATAAAATATACAAGGGCAAGCCCGGTATCAAGGGACTGCCTGCAACCTATGTAAACACCGACGACGAGGCAGATACGCTTGAGGTCGTCTGCACCGATTGTCTCACTGGAGCAGAGGTTACGCTTGTTTACACAGCATTTAACAATCTCGATGCGATAACGAGAAGTGTCCGCGTTAAGAACACATCGGACAGTGCATTTGAGATTGAGCGTATACACTCGACGACGGTTGACCTGCCCGATATGGATTTTGAAATGCTTCATCTCCAGGGACGCTGGGCAAAGGAGAGAACACTTGTCAAGCGTCATCTTGAGTTTGGTCTGCAGGGTATACATTCAAAGCGCGGAACATCGAGCCATCATAACAATCCGTTCGTTGCACTTGCACGTGACGGTTACACCGAGGAAAGCGGTGAGGTTTACGGCTTCTCGCTCGTCTATTCGAGTAACTTTGCCGTCGAGATCGAGGTTGATTTCTTCCGTACCTCGCGTGTACTTATGGGTATCAATCCCGAAACCTTCGGTTGGCATCTTGAACCCGGTGAGGAGTTCAGCTCTCCCGAGGTGGTAATGGTATATTCAAACGGCGGTGTCGGTGCAATGAGCCGTACATATCATAAGCTTTACCGTTACAATCTCTGCCGCGGTGACTGGAAGTGTGCAAAGCGTCCGATCATCATCAATAACTGGGAAGCAACTTACTGCGATTTTAACGACGATAAGCTTGTTGCAATCGCAGAGGAAGCCGCAAAGCTCGGAATAGAGATGCTCGTTATGGACGACGGCTGGTTTGGTACGCGAAACACCGATGACTGTGCGCTCGGTGACTGGTATGTAAACGAAAATAAGCTTCGCGGCGGTATAAAATCTCTTGTTGACCGTGTTAACGCCGTGGGACTCAAGTTTGGTATCTGGTTTGAGCCGGAAATGATCTGTCCCGATAGTCAGCTTTACAGGGATCATCCCGATTGGTGTCTCAAGGTTGAGGGCAGAGAAATGTCCATCGGACGTTCGCAGTATGTGCTTGATATGACAAGACAGGACGTTCGCGACAATATATTTGAACAGATGTGCAAGGTGCTCGGCAGTGCAAATATTGAATATGTAAAATGGGACTTCAACCGTAATCTTACCGAGGTTGGCAGTGCGCTTCTTCCTCCCGAAAGACAGAAGGAAGTATTCCACCGTTACGTGCTCGGCGTATACGAGCTGATGGAGCGCCTTATTAATAAGTTCCCGCATCTCCTTCTTGAAAACTGTGCAGGTGGCGGCGGACGTTTTGACCCCGGTATGCTTTATTACAGTCCGCAGATCTGGACTAGTGATGACACGGATGCGATGGAGCGTCTTGAAATACAATACGGTACGTCTATCGTATATCCGCCGTCGGCAATGAGCGCACACGTATCCGCTTCTCCCAACCACCAGACGGGCAGAGAAACACCCTTTAAAACACGCGGCGACGTTGCAATGTCGGGCTCGTTCGGTTATGAGCTTGATCTGACAAAGCTGACCGATGAGGAACGTGCACTTGTACGCGAACAGGTTGCGGCTTATCATAAGTATTATGACGTTATTCAGAACGGTGATTATTACCGTCTCATCAATCCCACCGAAAGCAAGGGAACGATGATATCGGCATCCGCATGGGAATCGGTATCGCAGGACAAGAACGAGGTGCTTCTGACGTATGTTGTTATCCGTACCGCCGTGGCTGTTTCGCGTTACATTCGACTCTGCGGACTTGATCCCGAGAAGATATATGTTGACACCGAAACGGGACGTGAATATTCGGGTGCGCTTCTTATGAATGCAGGACTCAATCTCGGAATCGCCGGTGCAAACGGTGGCAAGTGGAGTGACGGCGAGAGCCGCGTATGGCATTTTATCGCTAAATAAAAAAACAGGCTGTATGTATCGCTTTTGGTACATACAACCTTTTTTGTTTATGTGTATTTTACTGTTTCTTTTTTCGCTGATTCTTTCGGTAAATCTCCGCAAGACCGAGCAGAAGCATCGTGTCATCACAGACGATATCACGCTTGCAAAGGGATGTTACCGCCGCGGCATTTTTGCCCGATGCGATGATTTTCGTGTTCATTCCAAGCTCGGCTTCGATACGCTCGATCATACCGTCTATCATTGCGGCACTACCGAAAATACAGCCGCTTTGCATACTTTCAAGCGTGTTCGTTCCAATGCATTTTTTCGGCGTGGACTGCGCGAAATGCGGAAGTAAGCTTGCACCGCTGCTGAGTGCTTCTGCGGAAAGGGAAAGTCCCGGAGCTATTGCACAGCCGATGAATGAGCCGTTTTTATCAAGCACGGAAAATGTTGTTGCCGTACCGAAATCGACAAGTATCATCGGGGATTCATATTTTTTCAGTGCTCCGACTGCGGATGCAACAAGATCTGCGCCGAGCTGCGAGGGATCGTCGGTTAAGATGTTGAGTCCTGTTTTTGTTCCGACGCCGAGTATGTGTGGACGGACACCGATGACCGCTTCGAGTGCGGCACGTACGGTTTCGGTAAGCGTTGGTACAACGGATGAACCGATTGCGCCGTCAAGGAGGTCCGGCTTTATTTTGTGAAGCTCCATGAGTCCGCCGAAAATACAGGCGTATTCGTCCGAGGTACGCTTTATATCGGCAGAAACGCGGACGGTGTCAACAAGCACGTCGTCCTCGATAAAGCCGAGCGTTATTTCGTCATTTGCGATGTTATATGTAAGAATCATTGCTTCTTTAATTTTGCGTTGTAATAATCAACAACACGAGTGATGACTGTGGCTAATACCAGATTGACAGCGAGCTCTATAAAGAAGTTTATCGACAAAACCAAAAGGATGAATGAAAGAATGGGAGAAGATTCTGTGGAGCCCTGTGTGAGATAACCATTAAAAATTGTGATCATGCCGATAATATAGATACCGGTATTGACAATAGGTGTGAGTGCGCTTGCTGAAAAAGCCGCAAGAACGGGAGATTTTTTGCTTATTACCTTGTAAACGATACCGGCAACAGCACCTGCCGCTATGCCTTTTCCGAAACAAACAATTATGGAAGCCGGTAGATTATACTGTACCATCGGAATCATTGCACCACCTGCGGAAACGCCCATGATAAATATAACGGCGCTCATAACAAAGCCAAGGAAAGCTCCGCATTTCCAACCGTAAATAGCTGCACCGACAATGATGGGCGTGAGAGCAAGTGTAATTTCGACTGTTCCGAATTTGATGTAGGTTGACAATAACTGCAATACAACAACAACCGCTGCCAGCAAGGCATACATAGACATTCTTCGGATCTTTTCGTGAGAGTTTGTGCGATTATTCATAATTTCCTCCTGCTGCCGTTCACGCTTGGCATGATACAGCGCAAAAATTTATTTCCGATAAGACAAAAAAGCTCGTCGGATGCTTACATTATAACATCACGGCAAGCCTTTGTCAAGGTGTGTTTTGCACAAATTTATTTAGTTTTTATAATCGGGTGCGGATTTTGACAATCAAACAACATCATCTGTCGGCGGATGACCGAAAAAGCTTCTGTATGCTGTGTAGAAGCCGCTGTATGAGTGGTAGCCGACCATGTCCGCGATCTTCTCAAGTGAATATTTTTTGCATTTTATCAATATGCTTGCAACCGTCATACGCTCCTTGATGACAAGATCCTTGAAGCTCTCTCCCATTATTTCGCGTACGATCTCACTTGTACGTCGTTCTGATAAATAGAGCTTTGCTGCAAGAGTTTTGAGGCCGTCATTGCTGTTGAAGAAATCATCAATGTGGTTTTCGATGATAATTCTGCGTTTGTCGGTGAGCTCGCTTGTCGGCTTGGGAAGTGTATCTGCGTCAACGGGGATGTCGCTTTCACGGAGCAGGTTCAATGCGTAAAGTATAGCATTCATTAAAACTGTTGCGAGCTGTGTCTCTTTTAATAGAGAATCCTTGTATCTCAGCTTTTGGTACTGAAGCATCGCGTCTGTGATATTCGGATCGTTGAAAACAAACGGAACGCCCTTTGCGTCGAGTATGGCACGCAGCTTATGATATGCTTCGCTGTCACCCTTTTTCTGCGATTTTCCCGATTCTATTTCAACGGCGAAGATCACATGGCTGACCTCGTTTGAAAGACGGCAGTGATATACTCCGGCAGGAACAAGACAAAAATCTCCCTCACTCAGAACGACATCAGGCTTGTTTCCTTCGAGCATGAGCGTAGTGGTGCCGCTGAAGATATAATGAATTTCGTCATAGTGATGAGCGTGAACCTCGGGATAATCCACTCGCTCGTTTTGAGATATTTCAAGCTCGAACGAATGAATACGAAAAAAGATATTATCCCGATAAGACATAAATTCAGACGAGAAATGATTCTTTTTCATCGAATTAGCGGTACGGTGTGTATTATCCGCACACGGTACTTTTCCTTTCTCCCGGAAATCGGGAATATTCGGCATCTGCCGGAAAGACCATTCAAAAAAAGGAAATAATTAACGCTGTTTGTTAAGGCAACTCTTGTGTTTGCAAAATTTTTATATTTTCTCAGATAAACGGCTACAATTTAAGTATATCACAATACAACGTGCTTTGTCAAGTATGTTTTTTATAAAGCCCCAAAAGTTAACCGATTTTTAGTGCAGGATTTTCACCATTCAAAAAAATGAAGAAAATTCAACTGCAGGGTGAATTTGTGCTCCGACTGACAGGGATGCGGTCGATTATTTTCAAGGGTGTCGATTTTTATTTCCGAGTAAGTTTGAAAACTTATAATTAACAAGCAAAAAAATGAGGATTTATCTGCATTTTCGGTTGACAAATCGTTTCAAATGAGGTATAATAAATATATATGCCCTTATTTATTGAAAGGAACACATAACATGATACGGAGTATGACAGCCTTCGGCAGAGCAACCTCGGCAGACACGTCGAACGGCAAAAATATCACAGTTGAATTAAAAAGCGTAAACAACCGTTATCTTGACTGTACGGTTAAGATTTCGAGAATGTACAGCTTCCTTGAGGACAGAGTACGTCAGTATGTTCAGCAGAAGGGTATCTCCCGCGGAAAGCTTGATGTATATGTCGGCGTTGAGGTGGTCGAAAATGTCGGTATGACGGTTGACATTGACCGTGCTCTTGCCAAAAGTTACATTGACGCACTGTATACGCTCAGAGATGAGTTTGGACTTAAGGACGACATTTCGGTTATGTCCGTTGCACAGAACCGTGACATCTTTAACATCACCAAGCCCGATGAGGATGCCGAGCGTGACTGGCTGACGATACAGCCTGTACTTGATGAGGCAATCGCGGCGTTTATACGTGTGCGTGAAGCAGAGGGTGAGCGTCTTAAGGCGGATATACTTGAAAAGCTTGAAAAAATCGAATCGCTTACGGCGAAGATCAAGGAATATTCCGAGGACGACATTGCCGCTTACAAAACCAAATTCGAAACCCGTCTCAAAACGATACTCGCCGATAACGCCGTTGAGCTTAACCCGAACATGGTACTTACAGAATGTGCCATTTATGCAGACCGCGTTGCAATTGACGAGGAGCTGGTAAGACTCGGCTGTCACTTTACGGCGATGCGTGAGATCTTCACATCGAATGAGCCGGTCGGACGTAAGCTTGACTTCCTCATGCAGGAGATGAACCGTGAGACAAACACTATCGGTTCAAAGGCAAGCAATGTTGAGATAGCCGCTATTGTTGTTGAAATCAAGAGTGAGCTTGAAAAGATACGCGAGCAGATACAGAATATCGAGTAAAGAGGTGGATTTCCATGAAATTTATTAATATTGGATTCGGAAACATGGTTGCCGCCGAGCGTGTTGTTGCGGTGGTAAGCCCCGACAGTGCACCGATCAAGCGTCTTATCCAGGATGCAAAGGACAGCGGACGTGCCATTGACGTAACCTGCGGCAAGCGTACACGTGCTGTTATTATAACGGACAGTGAACACGTAATTTTATCGGCGTTCCAATCGGAAACCATCTCAAACCGTCTGTCTGACCGTGACGAGGGTGAGGACGATGAGGAGCCCGAGGAGACAGGAGAGGGATGACTATGGAGAACATGAAAAAAGGCTTGCTGCTTGTTATATCAGGTCCTTCGGGAAGCGGAAAGGGTACGCTCATCAAACGACTGCTTGAGCTTGACGACAGCTTCATTTATTCCGTTTCCGCAACAACACGTGCACCCCGTATAGGCGAGCGAAACGGTGTCAATTATTATTTCATCGACCGTGAGGATTTTGAAGCACGTATTGCAGACGACATGATGCTTGAGCACGCGGAGTACTGCGGTAACTATTACGGTACACCGAAAAAAGAGGTTAACGAAAATCTTGCGGCAGGACATAACGTCATTCTGGAGATCGAGGTTGCCGGTTCAATGCAGATCAAACAGAAGTGTCCCGAGGCGGTGCTGATTATGATAACTCCGCCCGATTTCAAAACGCTCGAAGCAAGACTCAGAGGTCGCGGAGACAATGTCACTGAGGATGTTATAAGGCGTCGTCTTGAAACCGCGAAGGTGGAGCTTTCAAAGCTCGGCGAATATGATTACATCGTCATAAACGGTGAAAATATGATCGATGATGCTGTACATAGGATCATGGACATAGTTATTGCAGAAAAGAGCCGCGTATCGCGTGCCAACGAATTTACAAAGAAATTTTTCGCCGAATAATAACGGCATAAAGAAAGAGGTATTATCATGATTTATCCTTCAGTTGAAGAACTCAGCAAAAACGGCAAATTCAATCGCTATATGCTTTGCATCGCAACCGCAAAGTGTGCAAGACTCGTTACAGATGAGTACGTTCACCAGCGCGAGCAGGCAGAGAAGCTTATTGCCAACAAGGAAACAGACAAGTCCTTGGCTTCGATGATCAAGCGCGAGATCCGCGATGAAAAGGCGGTTAAAAATGCAATCAACCGTATTCATCAGGGCGAATATGTCATCAACGAGGACAGCATCGACTTAAAGGGACAGAACTGATGTCCTGTGAGGCAGTACCGCTCTCTGTTGCGAGGGTGAGGATACTTGAGCTGCCGTATTCTGCCGATAAGGTTTATGACTATCTGATTCCAAGCGAGCTTTTGGGACGTGTTAAGCGTGGCTCGATCGTTTCGGTAAGCTTCGGCGGTGCACAGCGTACGGGTGTTCGCAGAAGTGCGATCGTTACGGCTGTTTTGGGTTCGTCCGAATATGAAAAGCTCAAGCCTATACTTGCCGTTGCAGACGAACGGTTTTCGCTTTCCGAGGAATTACTCGGTCTTTGCGATTTTCTTCGCGAGCGTACATTTTGTTCAACAGGTGAGGCGGTACAAACGATACTTCCCGGCGGAGCTTATGCTTCACTGTTTCGCGCAAGACGTGATCCGGTTGAACGGTATTACCGCGTTGCTTGCGACACATCGGTGACGAGACTCGGTGCTGCAGAGAAGCGTGCTGCTATATTTATCGCAGACGGGGAGCGTTCGGCATCCGAGCTTGCAAAAGAAGCGAGCGTTTCCTATGCAACGCTGAAAAACATGGTTGTAAAGGGTATACTCTCGGTTCGCGAATGTGAAGTTATACGAAACCCGTACCGAGGTCGCGGAAAGGTTGCCGACTCAAACATTTTAAGCGATGAGCAGGAAGCGGCACGCAAAACGCTTTCTTCTCTTGCAACGTCAAACAAGGCGTGCGCGGCTTTGCTTTACGGAGTTACCGGAAGCGGAAAGACACGTGTTATCAAGTCGGTTATTGACAGCGTTATCGAGGGCGGACGTTCGGTTATCGTGCTTGTTCCCGAAATATCGCTGACCGGGCAGACGGTTGATCTTTTCTGCGGATTTTTCGGTGAGCGTGTCGCGGTGATACATTCGTCGCTTTCGGATGGTGAGAAGCTTGACACGTGGAAGCGTATACGTGCACATGAGGTTGACGTTGTTATCGGTACACGTTCGGCAATATTTGCTCCGCTTGACAATCTCGGTATGATCGTTATCGATGAGGAGCAGGAGCACACCTACAAATCGGACATGAATCCGAAGTATCACACACGCGATATCGCAAGATACCGTGCGGCGAAGAATAACGCACTCATGCTGCTTGCTTCGGCAACACCGTCGCTTGAATCGTTTTACCGCGCAAAAGAGGAGATATACACCCTCGTTACGTTGAACGAACGCTACGGAAGTGCAGTGCTTCCCGAGGTGAAGATTGCCGACCTGCGCGTTGACTCGACAAAGGGGCAGATAACTCCCATCGGGGACGTGCTTCGCGAGGAGCTTTCGAAAAATCTTAAAAATAATGAGCAGTCGATTCTTTTTGTCAGCAGACGCGGATATAATAATTTTATAAGCTGTCTTAAATGCGGCGAGGTCGTGACTTGTCCGAATTGCTCGGTTTCGCTTACCTATCACCGCGAATATGACGGCGATATTTTAAAATGTCACTACTGCGGCTATACGCAGACTGTACCGGAGATTTGCCCGAAATGCCAGTCGGAGCATATGTCAAGAAAGGGCTTTGGTACACAGCTTGTTGCCGAGGAGCTTCACGCTTTGTTTCCCGAGGCTAAAATCTTACGTCTTGACGCGGATTCAACGACGGCTAAGTTTTCGCATGAAGCGATACTGTCACAGTTCCGTTCACATGAAGCGGATATACTGATCGGCACGCAGATGGTTACAAAGGGACACAATTTCCCGGATGTTACGCTCGTTGGCGTTATCAATGCAGACAGTGCGCTCTATCTTGACGACTTTCGTGCATCGGAGCGTACATTCGCGCTTTTAACGCAGGTTATCGGAAGAGCGGGACGTGCCGACAAGCCGGGCAGGGCAGTTATACAGACCTATTCGCCCGACAACGAAACGATAAATCTTGCCACGAAGCAGGATTACACCGGCTTTTATTCAAGTGCGATAAAGCTTCGACGTCAGCTTCAGTTTCCGCCGTTTTGCGAGTTTGTGTTGCTCGGTGTACACGGAGAAGATGAAAAGGAAGTGCTTGAATTAACACTGAAGCTTGACACAAAGCTGCGTGAATATACGTCGGGAGAATATTCTGACCTGCCGATGTACATATTCGGACCGTTTGAAGCTCCGATATATAAAGTTAACAATGTTTTCAGAATGAGAATTATAATAAAATGTCAGGTTACAAAGCGTATGCGCGAGCTTATTGGTAAGCTTTTGGCTGATTTTCCGAAGGCGAGTGCAAAGGCGGCGATATCGGTTGACGTTAACCCGGCTTCGCTTTGATCTGACGATAGAGAGGAATTATTTATGGCTAAACTGAACATAGTAAAGGATGGAGATCCGATTCTCCGCAAAAAGAGCCGTCCCGTTGAGGTTATCGACGAGCGGATAAAGACTCTTGCCGCCGATATGGTTGAAACAATGCGTGCTGCTAACGGATGCGGTCTTGCGGCGGTGTAGGTTGGTAAGCTGCGTCGGATGGTCGTGGTCGAGGTTGAGGAAAACAAGCCATATATCATGATAAATCCGGAAATCATCAAGCGTGAAGGTAATCAGCAGGATGTTGAGGGATGCCTCTCCGTTCCGAATCAGTGGGGTATAACCGACCGCCCGATGAAGGTTACCGTTCGCTATACGGGACTTGACGGCAAAGAGCACACCGTATCAGGCTCCGAGCTTGCGGCGCGTGCATTCTGTCATGAGCTTGACCACCTTGAGGGCATACTTTTCACAGACCATGCTATCCGTATGCTCGATCCTGACGAGGTTGAAGCGTAATATGAAATCAAAGATATTATTCATGGGTACGCCCGATTTTGCGAAGATACAGCTTGAAGCTTTGATCGACGCAGGTGCAAACGTGATCGGCGTTGTAACCCAGCCCGATAAGCCCAAGGGACGCAAAATGATACTGACTCCACCGCCCGTTAAGGTGTGTGCCGAGGAGCATGGTATCACTGTATATCAGCCGACGACACTGCGCGGTGATGAATTTGCCGCACTTCTCGATTCCCTTGCGCCCGAGCTTATAATCGTAGCCGCTTACGGTAAGATACTGCCCGAAAATGTTATTAATTATCCGCGCCTCGGCTGCATTAACGTACACGGCTCACTTCTTCCTAAATATCGCGGTGCGGCTCCGATACAGCGTGCCATTATCGACGGTGAAGCTGAAACGGGCATCACAATAATGTATATGGA
The DNA here is from genome assembly GCA_017466685.1 of Clostridia bacterium. Taxonomy (GTDB): domain Bacteria; phylum Bacillota; class Clostridia; order Oscillospirales; family CAG-272; genus Flemingiibacterium. The sequence continues at coordinate 26,897 of JAFTTS010000045.1, read as the reverse complement.
TGTCGGACTCGACACGGGCGATATGCTCTCAAAGGTGAGCGTTCCGATTGAGGCTGACGACAATTTTGAAACCATGCACGATAAGCTTGCCGAGGCAGGTGCGAAGCTTCTTCTTGAAACGGTTACAGCACTTGAAAACGGCAGTGCATCCCGTGAAAAGCAGGATGATGACAAGTCCACATATGCCGCTAAGATCGAAAATGCAGACTGTATACTCGATTTTTCCTGCAATGCGACAGAGGTATTCAACCGTATCCGCGGACTTTCACCGTTTCCGCTTTCGGTTGCATCCCATAATGGTAAAGCACTCAAGATAATTCGTGCAGAGCTTGTTGACGATAAAAAATCACATGATAATCCCGGTGAGGTTCTCTCCTGTGACGCGGCGAAGAATCGCATTGAGGTTGCCTGTGCGCTCGGTTCGATTGCCGTGACTAACCTTCTTCCCGAGGGAAAGAGCCGCATGAGTGCCGCCGATTATATTAACGGAAGAAAGATAGCCGTCGGTGACGTGCTCGCAAAATATTCAAAGTAAGAGGAATTATAATGTTTTACGGTATAGATGTAACATATCTTGTACTCGTTCTTCCTGCGGTTATATTTGCGTTTTGGGCGCAGATGAACGTTCAGGGAACATTTAAAAAATACGCAAAGGTTGCTTCAAAGCGCGGTATGAGCGGTTTTGACGCGGCAAGACAGATACTTGATGCAAACGGACTTCACCATGTTCGTATCGCACAGGTTAAGGGTGATCTCACAGACCACTTCAATCCCAAGGATAACACCGTTTATCTTTCCGATACGGTGCATTCACAGAGAAACGCCGCCGCGATAGGTGTTGCCGCACATGAGGCAGGTCATGCGGTTCAGTATGCAGTCGGATATTCTCCGATGAAGCTTCGTTCGGCGATAATACCGATCACGAATATCGGTTCAAACCTTGCTGTGCCGCTTGTGCTTCTCGGTATACTCTTATCATATCCGACGCTTGCGTATGTCGGTGTTATTGCGTTTGGTTTATCGACGGTGTTTCAGCTTGTAACGCTTCCCGTTGAATTTAACGCAAGCTCACGTGCAATGACGGCTTTAACCTCATCGGGACAGCTTGATAAGGACGAGCTTAAAAGCGCACGCAAGGTCTTAACGGCTGCGGCACTGACATATGTTGCGGCACTCGCTGTTTCGCTTGCTAACCTTATAAGATTGTTCCTTCTTGCAAAACGCTCGGACAGACGAAGATAAATGGAAAAGAAAAAACACACTGCCCGTGAAGCGGCTTACCGTTCGCTTATACTCTGCGAACGCGATAAAAAATATTCGAGCCTCGAAATTGATTCGTCAATAAAGCGTTTCTCGCTTGAGGGAGCAGACAGGGGACTTTATACAACTCTTGTTTACGGCGTTATCGAGCGGAAAATCACGCTTGACCATATAATCGGAAAGCTTTCATCAAAGCCGATAGACAAGCTCGATCCAGAGGTTATAACTCTTCTTCGGATGGGACTCTATCAGCTTATATGGCTTGACCGTATACCCGACAGCGCGGCAGTTAACGAAACCGTAAATCTTGCAAAAAGAAATGCACCTCGTGCCGCATCGTTTATAAATGCACTTCTGCGCGGTTTTCTGCGTACTATGGGTAAGAATAATTTACCGTATCCGAGCGAGGGTTCGCCTGATTATCTTTCTGTGCGATATTCCTGCGGTGAGGATGTGCTCTCGGTGCTTGCAGAGTCGGTTTCCGATGTTGAAGCTGTACTTTCGGCGTTTGAGGTGCATCCCGATGTAACGCTTCGGGTGAATACGCTGAAAATATCACGTGACGAGCTTCTCGCAAGGCTTACCGAAAAGGGTATTGATGCAGTACCGACGAGCTATTCGCCGTTTGGTGTACGTCTTACCAAAAAGACACTGCCAAAGGAGGTTTCGGAACTTATTTCCGACGGGCACGTCTATATTCAGGACGAAGCGTCACAAATAGCCGTGCTTGCAGCATCCCCGAAACCCGATACAGTTCTTATAGACACCTGTGCCTGCCCGGGAGGAAAAAGCTTCTCGGCGGCGATACTTATGGAAAACCGTGGCCGTGTTATGAGCTTCGATCTTCATAAAAACAAGCTTTCCCTTGTTGACTCGGGCGCAAAGCGGCTTGGTATAAATATAATAGGAACCGCAGAAAAGAATGGTTCGAAGCGTGATGAGGCTCTTGTTTCATCGGCAGATACCGTTATTTGTGACGTGCCTTGCTCGGGACTCGGTGTTATCGCGAAGAAGCCCGAGATACGTTATAAATCCGACGAGGAAATAAACAGACTTCCCGAGATTCAGTATGCGATACTCTCAAACTCGGCGGCATATGTTAAGAGTGGCGGAGTGCTGTGTTATTCAACGTGCACGCTCAACAAAGCGGAAAATGAAGCGGTCGTTAAGCGATTTCTTGAAGGAAACAGCGAATTTTCCCCGGAGGATTTCAGTATTGGTACGCTTGAAAGTGCGGACGGTATGCTGACTCTGCTTCCGAATCTACACGGTACGGACGGTTTCTTTGTTGCCAAACTTCGTAAAAAATAAGGATAGATTATGTTGACTGTAAACGGCAAAGCCGATCTTCTTTCGATGAATATTCCCGAGCTTGAAGAATTTTTATGCTTGCTCGGTGAGCCGAAATACCGCGCAAAGCAGGTTTTTTCCTGGATGCACCGCGGCGTTTCAATAGACGGCATGACCGATATTTCAAAAAAACTCCGTGAAAAACTTTCAGAGACTGCACTTGTCGATTTCCCGAGTGTTGAACAAAAATTGGTTTCAAAGCTCGACGGAACGGTGAAGTATCTTTTCGGACTTCACGACGGAAATGTTATTGAGAGCGTTTTCATGCGTTATAAGCACGGAAACACCATCTGTATATCAAGCGAGGTCGGCTGTCCGATGGGGTGCAAATTCTGCGCTTCGACCATCGGTGGACTTGTAAGACGACTCTCTCCCGCTGAACTGCTCGGTCAGGTTATTGCCGCCCAGCGTGATATGGGTGAGCGTATTTCGAATATAGTTATGATGGGTATCGGTGAGCCGCTTGATAATTTTGATAATACACTCAAATTTTTGAGCCTTGTCGGTGATCCTTCGGGACTTAATATCGGCTCAAGACACATTTCGCTTTCAACCTGCGGACTTGTTGATAAGATTGACGAGCTTGCACGGCATGATCTTCAGATAACCCTTTCGATCTCACTTCACGCGGCGGATGACGAAACCCGTTCATCAATAATGCCGGTTAATAATAAATGGAACATAGAATCGTTGCTTGATGCCTGCCGTCGTTACTTCGCGGCAACGGGACGGCGTATTTCGTTTGAGTATACGCTTATTGCGGGAAAGAACGATTCGCCCGAATATGCCAAGCGTCTCGCACACACCTTGAAGCACGGACTTTACCGCTCATCAAAGCCGTTTCCGATACACGTTAATCTCATCCCTGTAAATGAGGTTGAGGAGAGCGGATTTTCGCGTTCAAGCGGTGACGCGGTCAAGAAATTCTGTGAAATACTTAATTCGCTCGGCGTCAATGCAACCGTCAGACGTAAGCTTGGAGGAGATATCAACGCTTCCTGCGGTCAGCTTCGACGCGCTAAATTGAAAGCGGACAGTGAGGCAGACGAATAAAACTGTTCGCGGCTTTTTGAAATTTTATTCTTTTTTGTACTGTATCGTTATATTAATATAAATGTAAGATGCTCGTATTAACCGTTTGGGGAACTGCCCCAAGGAGAGGAATGATCGTATAAATGAATTTTTTCGGTAAAAGTGATGTCGGTATGATGCGTACGGAAAATCAGGATAGTTACATTATCCGTCCCGTATGCAAAAATGCAACGCTCTGTGTCGTTTGTGACGGTATGGGCGGTGCTAAAAGCGGTAACGTCGCAAGCAAACAGGCGATTGATGCATTTGTTGAGAATGTTGTCAAGTATGCAAAGGCAAAAACGGGCCGCGGCGGCAAAATCTCGCTTACAAGTGACGATGCTTGTGTTATTCTCGATGATGCCGCACGTGACGCTAACAAAGCAGTATATGACCTTGCGCAGACCTCGCCCGAGTATCAGGGTATGGGTACTACGCTTGTCGGCGCGCTTTTCTGCGACAATATGGTTTACGTTATCAATATCGGAGACAGCCGTCTCTATTTAATTTCGAATAATACGATCACTCAGATTACTCACGACCATTCTTATGTTCAGCATCTTATTGACAGCGGCACAGTCAGCGTCGAGGAAGCGAGAAACCATCCTTTCCGCAACCGTATCACACGCGCTGTCGGAATTGCATCCGAAATTGAATCGGACATTTTCTCCGTCGATCTTTCGGAGCTTGACGTCGCTTACTTACTTCTTTGCTCGGACGGACTTTCCGGTCTGCTTATGCCCGAGGACATATACGCTATGATCTCCTCAGATCTTGATATTGAACTCGTTACAGATATTGAATCGGAGCTTTGCGATAAAACAGATCGCCTCATAAAAGCTGCCAACGACGCCGGCGGAACAGACAATATAACCGCGGTACTTGTAAAATATATAAAGGAGCGGTAATTATGGATCAGTTTGAAAGATATGTCGGACAGGTTTTCGACAAACGTTACAGAATCATTAAAGTTATCGGCATCGGCGGTATGGCCGTCGTTTTCGAGGCGACCGATCTTCTCATGCGCCGTAATGTTGCCGTTAAAATGCTCAAGGATGAGATCAACAATGACGTTCAGTCGGTTAAGCGTTTCATTAACGAAAGTAAAGCGGTTGCGATGCTTTCTCATCCGAATATCGTTAATATTTACGATGTTTCCGTTAAGGATTCGCTCAAATATATCGTAATGGAGCTTGTTGAGGGTATCACTCTGAAAAATTACATTTTAAAGAAAGGAACTCTCAGCTTTAATGAAATAATGAGCATCACAGAGCAGATACTTTTAGCTCTCGATCATGCACATCAGAAAGGCGTTGTCCACCGTGACATCAAGCCGCAGAATATCATGATGCTCAAAAACGGCTCGATAAAGGTTGCGGACTTCGGTATCGCAAAGCTGCCAAATGCGGAAACCGTAACCATGACGGACAAGGCTATCGGTACGGTATTCTATATTAGTCCCGAGCAGGCAAGCGGCAAGAAGATCGACCGCAGAAGTGACATTTATTCGCTCGGCGTAACCATGTACGAAATGGCGACCGGTAAGCTTCCGTTTGTTGCGGACAGCCCTGTAACCGTTGCGATAATGCAGGTTAAAAACCGTCCGCGTCCGCCTCGTGAGCTTAATGATTCACTGCCTCTCGGACTTGAACAGATCATAATGGGCGCGATGGAGAAAAATCCCGATAACCGTTTCCAGAGTGCGGCACAGATGCTTCGTCACTTAGCTCAGGTTAAGAATAATCCGAGAACTGTTTTCAAGATGCCCAAGACCGAAACCACCTCCGATATGTCTTCAGAGGGTGGACAGGCTATGCCCGATAATGTTAAGAAGCTTACGAGACCGACGCGTGCAAGCCGTTCGATGTTCCCGGTCGTTGCAGGTGTTGCGAGCTCGTTCCTGATCGTTTTCATAATCAGTGCCGTTGTTGTTTTTACGAAGCTTGGAGACAGCTTGGCAAACGATACCTCAGAGCAGATCGTCATTCCCAAGTTTATCGACAGCTTTTACAGTGAAGACTTTGAAGCAGAGCTTGAAAAGGGTAATTACAATGTCGAGGTTGAGTATATATACGATGCCAAATATCCGCAGAATCAAATTATCGGACAGGATCCGCTCCCCGATGAAAAGCGAAAGATCGATCCTGCTAAAAATCAGAAATGTGAGCTTACGCTTAAAGTAAGCAAGGGTGCAACGACCTGTGAGCTTCCCGATTATCAGTATGATGATTCACGTACGGCGGAAATTGCGGTCAAGAATCTCGGGCTTATTCCGATCATTGTAAAAGAGCCGCATGATATTATAAGCCCCGGCTATGTTATCCGCACCGATCCCGAGCCCGGTACAATACTTGAAGGCGGCAGTCACGTCACGATTTATGTCAGCAGCGGTCAGGATATTGAATACACAGTGGTTCCGTATTTCACCAATTGCACAGAAAGTGAAGTTATGGCGCTGCTTGCCGAACGCGGACTGCAGCTCGGTTATGTTTCCGAGGAATATAACGAAAGCGTTGAAGCAGGCAGAGTTATCAGTCAGACTGTTTCTCAGGAGCAGCAGGTGCCCAGCGGAACGAAGATTGACTTTGTTATGAGTAAGGGACCGTTTATTGTTGAAACCGAGGAAACAACCGCGGATGACGAGACTGTTGATGCTCCGCTTGACAGCACTGACAGTTCCGACAATATCCCGGACGATTCCGACGAAGCAATGGAAGAACTGCTTGACGCAATTTTAGGTGGTTCAGTCAATGACACCGGAGAAGAGTGATATCCGATGGAGCTTAAGCTTAAAGGTAAAATAATCAAGGGTGTCGGCGGTATATATGAAATTCGTATAAGCCGCAGTGATGCCGATATGCTTCGCGGTGTTGGTATGAAGCTCGAAGCGGACACTTTGCTTTGTAAGGCACGCGGTGTTTTTCGTCATGAAAAGCTGACACTGCTCGTCGGCGATGACGTTATGATACGCGTTGACACCGAGCTTGCCATGGCGTCCGATGCCGATTCGAGAACTGGACGCACAAAACGTGACGAAGCTCGCGGCGGTGTTATGATCGAAGAAACGCTTCCTCGTAAAAACGAGCTTATCCGTCCTCCGATGGCGAATCTTGATATGATCTTCGCCGTTGTTGCCGCGGCAAAGCCCGAGCCTGCGCTCTCGACTGTTGACAAGCTGATAACCATTGCCGAATATAAGCATATAGAGCCCGTTATAATTATCACCAAGGCTGACCTTGCGCCTGAGGCGGCAGAGAATTATGCTTCAATTTACAGGAAATGCGGTTTTCACGTTTTCGTAGAGGGACTTGGAATCGACGGCGGTGAGCTTGAAGCGTTTATACGTGAAAATGCGGATAAGGTTTCGGCGTTTGCAGGTGCATCGGGTGTTGGAAAGTCAACGCTCATGAACCGACTTTTCCCATCTCTCGGACTTGCAACGGGTGAGATCAGCCAAAAGACCGAGTGCGGACGTCATACAACACGTCACATTGAGCTTTATCCTCTGGCACACCAGTTCGGTGAAGGTACAACAGGTTATCTTGCCGATACTCCCGGCTTCGGAATGCTTGATTTCGTGCAGTTCGATTTTTATACGAAGGACGATCTGCCTTATGTGTTCCGCGAGTTTGAGCCGTACATCGGTTGCTGTAAATACACAAAATGCACGCATACAAAAGAGGATGGCTGTGCACTCATCGAAGCGGTCAAAGCAGGCGAAATACCGCTCGAGCGTCATAAGAGCTACCTCGAATTTTACGAAGTGCTGAAAAACAAGCACAAATGGGACAAAAAATGAGCATGGACTGTTATATTTTCACGGGTGGTTCGGTGTTTGCCGATTCGCTCTCGGACTTATCTCTCACACCAAAGGACAATGATCTTGTAATTGCCGCAGACAGCGGTTATCTTACGGCGCGCAGATTCGGTATCATTCCCGACATATTGCTCGGTGATCTCGATTCGCTTGACAAATCCGCACTCTCGCCGCATGAGCTTGATACGCTTGAAAAGATCATTGTTCCCGCGATAAAGGATGACACAGACACCCAGCTTGCGGTTGACACAGCCCTTGAGCGCGGAGCAGAGAACATCTATATAATCGGCGGACTCGGCGGACGACTTGACCATACGCTTTCGAGTGTCTTTCTGCTTGAATATATCGTCGATCGGGGTGCTTGCTGCATGATGACGGACGGACGCAATACTGTTCGTGTGCTTTCGGCTGACGGTGAGTGCCGTTCGATCACGGTTAAGAGGGGATACAAATATTTGTCGCTGGTTTCGCTGTCGGATGCTTGTCTTGGCGTTTCGGTGAGCGGCGTGTTTTATCCGCTTGACGGTGTTCGTTTGACGAGAAAATATTCATATGCCGTGAGCAATGAGATAACTGCGGATTTTGCAGAGATATCGCTTTGTGACGGTGTTATGCTCATAATAGAGAGCCGTGATTAACAAACTTGCAAAAATGCGCATATGCTGAAGTGAGGAGTAAACAAGCGTGCCAATTACACTCACGAAGGGATATGTTATACTTATGAAAGTTGTTGTTATGAAGTCACCGCGGATATTTGTTCCGCTTCTCAGAAGAATTTTTAAAATCGGAAAAAAGTGAATATATCGAAAGAGCCGCAGGTTTGAATGGCGGCTTTTTCCTTTTTTGCCGGCTTTTGATTTGAGCGTTTTCGCCGCTGATAAAAAATTTTTTCAAAAAACTACTCGAGTAGTATTGACAAATCCATACTATTGTGGTAGAATGTATATACTATCATGATAGTATGGCGCAGATCGTGGGAGTGCACGCCCATGTGAAGCGTCAAAACAAAGGAGAGTTTTATGACAATAAAATTATTCGATTCCGAATTAAAGGTGATGAATGTGCTCTGGAAAAACGGCGACACCACCGCAAAACAAATTGCCGAAATCCTCGGCGAAGAAATCGGCTGGAACGTCAACACCACATATACAGTCATCAAGAAATGTATTGCAAAGGATGCGATCAAACGAAGTGAGCCGAATTTTCTCTGTCATGCCCTTGTTACAAAGCGCGAGGTGCAGGAGATCGAAACCTCCGAGCTTATCGATAAGCTTTATGAGGGTGCGGCGGACAAGCTTGTTGCCTGTCTTATTGAGGGAAAACGGCTTTCATCCGAAGAAATCGCACGCCTTAAAGCGATGGTGGAGGAGCTAAAATGATTACGTCGGCAATCAGCGCAAGTGTGATGATACTTGTCATCATAGTGCTGCGGTTGTTTCTTTTGAAGCGGCTGCCCAAACGCTGTTTTCGCCTTCTCTGGATACTTGCGGCACTTCGGTTTCTTATACCTTTTTCATTTAATTTTGAAATAGAGATCGAAGTAGAGCAGCCTGCAAATCCTACGCAAACGGTGTATATCGATGCGTCGGATGCGGTATATCAGGGGGATGCCACTGCGCCTGAAGCAGCTCATTTTGACTTTGATGTGATCATAAAATCAGTCCTTGCACTCGGAACGGTAATCAGCGCAGGATTTTTAATATCGGCGTATGTACGAATGAGAAAAATCGCACTTCATGCCGAGCCTGTCAGCGAAAAATATGAGATTTGTAGGTGTGGAGCGGATGTACGATACGGGGACGGTGCAGGTGTGCCGTTTTCCTGCGGAGTTTTTCGCCCGATCATATTTATTCCGTCACAAATGCTCGCGCTCGATATTTCCCGACTTGAGCTGATAATTGCCCATGAAAAGCAGCACATCAAATGCGCAGATCAGCTTGTTAAATGGCTTATTGCCGCAGCGGTCTGCCTTAATTGGTGTAATCCGCTTGTATGGGTTATGTGGCAGCTTGCAAATCGTGATATTGAGCTTGCGTGCGACGAGACGGTTTTAAGCGGTGGGACGAGTAACTATGATTATGCGCTTTGCCTTATTGCCGCAGAAGAGGTTCGCATGACAGAGGCGGTTTGCTCATTCGGTGCGCCGGTGCTGAATGAAAGGATTGAATTTATTATGAAATCGAAAAAAATAACAATATGCAGCTTTATTGGCGCAGGACTTATACTTTCAATGATGACGGTTTTCTTTATAAGTGTAACGGCGGTTGAAGCAGACAGCAAGCCTGAAAATGAAACAGAATCAGAGGTTGTGACAACATTCGTCGAACCCGAGGAAACGGAGGATCTGTCTGTTGAGATCGAGGTTGAGGACGTGAAAGAGACACCTGCTGACAGTAAAATTGAAATCGGGGAAGAACCGTCTGTTTACGTGGATAACATCTATGATGAAACGACCGTGGAGATGCTCTATGAAGTGACGACTGTTGAGGATATTTATATCGACGATGTTGAATGTGAGCTTGAGGGTGTTATACTTGAGTCTTCCCAGCCAATCTCTGTGCTTGAGTTTTCCTGCCCACTTGCCGAATACGGCGAGATAACAGGTCATTTCGGCAGCCGCACAAATCCGTTCGGAGTAGTTATATTCAATAACGGAGTGAACGTTTCTGCGGCACTCGGTGCGGATGTTTTCGTCGCGGCAGACGGTAAAGTCACAAACTGCGGATATAATCCGTCGGTGGGTAACTTTATCGAAGTCGATCACGGCGACGGATGGATAACGCTTTATCACCATCTTGAAAAGTCACTTGTCTCTATCGGAGATGAGGTTGCGAGCGGTGAAAAGATCGGAGCAGTCGGAAGCACGGGCGAAGTGACAGGTCCGAATCTCGGATTTGCCATGATCAAAGACGGCGCATATCTTGATCCGGAAGCATTATTTGCCAAGTAATAAAAAATGTGGTATCTGCACATAATATGCGGATACCATTGTTTTTTTGCTAAAAGGGAAACTCAAAGAAATCTCGCTAAATTATCGGCGGTGCTTTTTTCAAAATCGAGAACCTCCTCGGCGAGCTTGCGTGCTTCACCGGTGGGATTGTTTTCGTTGAACTGCTTTTCGATGTTGATAATACCCATTGTTGCGCCGTTTATCATCATTTCGGCGATGTGCGAGGTCGTTGTGTCGAGCATGGTGTTGAACGCCATACCGATCTTACTGCCTGCCTTTGCCATCATACCCGGTTCCTCGGGCTTGAGTCCTCTCTCGGCGAGCAGATTTGTTGCACGTGATGAGTATTCACGGTATCGCTCAAGCTCACGTGTCATTTCGGTACGCATTTCCGGATTCTGAGTTTTGTCCATAAGGTCAATAAGCGCGTCACCGCCCATTGTTGTGTTTTTATAAATTTCCTGAAGTAAGGCTTCGTTTTTATCCATGATATCACTTCCAAAAATAAAAATACCGCGGTTTATTTCGCCCGCAGTATTAGTGTTTGCAAAGTGTGAAAAAATATTTACGCTTTTGAAAGGTCGTCAAGATCGTACGGTGTGTTCTGATATACAAAATAGTTAAGCCAATTGGAGAATAACAGGTTGGAGTGTCCGCGCCACACGTTCGGAGGACGTCTTTGCGGATCGTTGTTCGGGAAATAGTTATACGGAAGCTCGATCTCAAGTCCCTTGTCAACGTCACGGAAATATTCCTTTGAAAGGGTGTCATAATCATATTCCGAATGTCCCGTTACAAAAAGCATACGCGAATTTTTTGCGGCGATAATATAAGGACCTGCGATGTCACTTCTTGCGATAAGCTCAAGCTCGCTCACCTTGGTTATTTCACTTTCGGCGATACCCGTGTGACGTGAGTGCGGTGCTTTGAATACCTCGTCAAAGCCGCGTACGATCGGATGGTTTGGACGGAGTGCATAGTGATCGAAAACGCCGAACATCTTTTTATCGAGCGGATGCTTGTTAACGCCGTAATGATAATGCAGTCCTGCCTGTGCCGCCCAACAGATGTGAAGCGTTGAAAAAACGTGTGTCTTCGACCATTCCATGATGTCACAGAGCTCATCCCAGTATGTAACGTCGTGGAAATCGAGGTTTTCAACCGGTGCACCTGTGATGATAAGTCCGTCGAAGTTTTCGCCTCTTATGTCGTCAAAGTTTTTATAAAAGGCCTTCATATGTTCTTCAGAGGTGTGAGTTGAACGGTGTGTTGCGGTCTGGAGCAGGGTGATCTCTATCTGCAGCGAGCTGTTTGAGAGAAGGCGTATGAGCTGTGTTTCGGTGGTGATCTTGGTCGGCATCAGATTGAGCACCGCGATCTTCAGTGGACGTATATCCTGATGCTCGGCGCGAAAATCACTCATTACAAATATATTTTCGCCTTCAAGAGTTTCTGCGGCAGGAAGTCCCTGCGGTATTTTAATAGGCATTTTTGTCTCCTTGTTACAGTAATATTCGGCTTTCAAAAATAGAAGCCTTCGCTATCGATTGCAACTATTATACCATAGTTTTTGCGTTATTACAACAGTCTATCGAAAATTTGTATGAAATTCAAAAAAACATTTGCTTTTTTCAGAAAAAAATGATATAATATAATTATATATATTTTATTGTTATATTATGGAGGTATGCATCGGTGAAAAACGCGGGAAAAATCGGACGTTTGCGGTATGGCTTTGTGTTCATTTTTATGCTTATACTGACTGCTTTAATGTTTGGCGTTACCGCTTTTGCAGAACCCGGGGATGTATATACTATCGCCGACTTTGGGGCTTCCTCCGATGGCTTCACTCCTTATGAAAATGTTTACACGGCACGCCGCAGAACGCTCACCCTTGGCGGCGAGGAACGCTCCTTGCTTGAGGTTACATCCCGATGGGGGGATGCCGGTGATATGCGCTCGGTTTTGGTGAAATTTGAGGAGAGCCTTGACCTCTCAAAGTACCGCAAGATAAAATATGACATATATGTTCCGCTTTATGCTCCCGATCCCAATGCCGTTTATTACACCCGACTGATACTTGCCACGAGCGAAGGAGACACCGTAAAGCAGCTCGGTCTTATCACGGGCGGACAGTGGAATACCGTTTCTGTTGATATCGGTATGTGGAACGGACGAAGCGATATTGTGTCAGCGCAGATAGAGGTTACGATTGACACAACTCTGCCGCAGACGGGCGTATACAATTTTTATATTGACAGTGTTTATGCCGACGAGATGATCGACCGTGAACTGACCGAACGGTTTATGTTTGATGTTTATTCGGTAACGGGCGGTACAGCGTCGTTTTCTCCTGAAAAAAAGAGCATACTGATGGTGTCATCGCAAACGGAGGATATGCAGCTTGAGGCGGATGTTTCACTGCCTGAGGGGATTTTGGACGCCAATACGCTCCGTATAAAGCTTATCAATAAAAGCGAATCCGACAGCTTTACGCTTTATTATTCCACCTCGGATACGCAGGTGAACAGTGAGGACAAGAGCGTTGTTGTGCCGATGTCAAAGGGTGAGGATGCACAGTATCTCTATGCACACGTCGGTGATATTTCCATGCTTCACAGTATAAGGCTTGTTTTTGAAGCAGGGACGGGAAGTGTTGAGCTTTTATCCATAACACCCACGGTGCAGTATAAGGCGGACGATTATGTAACGTGCGGAAAGATCAGCTCGTGTTACATTAATGACGATTTTGTTACGGTAAGCTTTATCGGCGAGGTTGACAGCGAGATCGCAATCGCAAACCAATCGGGACAGATCGCGATATATGCCTGGGACAGTGCTGACCTTCCGAGCGACGATGAGCTTCTTTCAAAAACACCGATCGTTACGGGACTTATGAGCGCACGCTTTGATTTGAAATGGAAAATATCAAGCAGCAATAAACACGCACTGCACAGCCGTTTTCTTGCCGTTATCCTGCATGAAGGCGGCGGATATACCCTGATTGATAAGCCGTTCTATTTAAGTAATCCCGAAAAGCGTGCAGGTGAAGCAACTGCGTTTTCTGCCGATGAAAAGGGATTTTTCACGCCTGATATTTCACTTATCGGTGATCTTGATGTCGGTGTCACCTTGCTTGAGGTTGACACTCAGCTTGCGTTTGTTAACAAGAGTGAGGGCTTTCAGTATATTTACAACGGTAAGGCGTATTATCTGAATGAAACCTATCTTGATTCTCTTTCGCAGAAGATAACCGTCCTTTCCGATGCCGGTGTACAAGTCCTGCTTCGTTTTAGCGGCTGGTCACACGGATATGCCGACGAGCTTTACGCGACTTACAGTGCGGATGATTATATCAACTATGCCAAGATGATAAAGGCAGATGACGGCACCGAATATATCGCCGCACTCGGTGCATACACAGCCGAAAACTGGTGTCGTGGCGGACGCGTTATCGGCGTTGTGTACGGCTTCGGCGAGAATATTATCGCAGAGGGTGAATCGCTTCGTGACGCGGTAAGATACACTGCATATAATCTTCGCAGTATCTATATGAATCTTGCGGCGGTCAATCCCTCGGCGAAGGTGTATGTTTCACTGACCGATCTTCTTATCTCGGATAACGGTCTGCGCTCCGATGAGACAGATCTTACAGAGTATCTCCCCTTACTTATCGGAGAGACCGAGGCATACGGACAGTTTCCATGGGAGGTTGCCATCGAAAGAATATACCGCGTTGGTAAGGATGAGACCTCGGAATATATTGACACAAAAGACTGTACGTCCATCAAGGATATCCTCCGAAACAATAACTGCTCCGGCAAGCATATTATATTCTGCGATTCTGTTTATACGGTTTCGGTTGTGAGCGATGAGGAAAAGCTTGAAAGTTTTGCCCTCGGATACTATATGGCACTCTTTGACGACAAGGTTGACGCTTACATTGCCTGCACAGCCGCTTACAATAACGGTATCACAGAGGCGGTACGGCTTATAGACACGGACCGTTCGTCGAGCGTTACGGATGAGGTGGCAACACGCCTTGAGGTTGAAAGCTTTTTTGATCTTTTTCCGAATTATGACTCGGGTAAGTTAAAGAACAAGCTGCTCACCTCTGCCGCGGCAACCGTGACTGCGCCAGAAAATGTACGGGGACGCTTCTCATATTATACGTTCAGCGGAACTTCGAGCATCGGAGACATTAAGCCGGGATATTTTTCGAAGTCACTGAGGATAGTCAGCGATACGGGAAATGTTTTGTCGGCACCGCTTGACGGTTCACTTTACGGCGATGGCGGAAATCCCGGTTGGATGGGTATTTTCCATAGCTTTGAGTATCCCGAGGACTTTTCTCTGACTCCGATCCTTGAGCTTACGATAAAGGTTACCAAGGTCAGCCCGACGATAGTAATTCCCGTTCCCGTGAAGGTGGTTCTCTTTGCCGGGGGGGAACGATTTGAAGCACTCGGCGAGGTCAATCAGGGCGAATGGACAACTCTTTATATTGATGTTGGCACTAATTTTGAAAATGCGGATTCTGTTGACGGCTTGCAGATACTTGTCGGTGGTGGAGAGATACAGTCCTCCTCGCTGTCTGTTAAATCGCTTGACGGACTTTCGAGCGTATATAACGATGAATCGCTGGCTGATGTTATTGAGCAGTCACGTGAGAAACGGCAGTCACCCGATTCCGAACCCGATTATGAAAAATTCATGTGGATCGGTGGCGGTATCATAGTCGCTGCCATAACGGTGATTGTTATCGTGTTGTTGAGTCGCAAGAGGGAGGAGACCGATGAGTAAGCTGAAGATCTACGGTATGGTAACGGCGGTGCTTCTTTTGGCGGCGGCACTTTTTGCTCGTTTCACCGATGAAGCTACGGCGGCAAATTATGTTCTTCCGCTTATGTCGCTTGCTATGGTGATACTTTCGGTGATTGATATTATCGCTTACAGAAAAGACAAGCGAGAGGGAAGAGAGCCGGGTATTACCGCGCTTATCCGCATTATCAGTCTTATTGTTATCGCGCTTCTTCTTATAACGGCGACGGTGATAAATCTTGTTTTATAAAGGAATTATAAAAAATGTTACAGAGAAATTTCGGCAATGACGAGCCGATCGAAAGCCTGCCGATACGACTGTTTGGTGTTGTTCGCGAATCGATCGTTGACGGGCCGCAGCTTCGGTACGTGATATTCACGCAGGGCTGTCCGCACAAGTGTTATAACTGTCACAATCCCGAGTCGCATTCGTATTCGGGCGGAAAGCTGACAACGACAGATAAGCTTTGGCGCGACATCTGCAAAAATCCGCTTATTAAAGGACTTACGTTCAGCGGCGGTGAACCGTTTTTATGGGGACACGAGCTTGCCGTTATCGCGAAAAAAGCGCGTGACCGGGGACTTGATATAATGACCTACAGCGGTTTTACATACGAACAGCTTCTGAAAAAATGTGAAACCGAGCCGTCTGTTCATGAGCTTTTATCCGAGACGAATTATCTTGTTGACGGACGGTATGTTGATGCAAAGCGTGATCTTACACTAAAATTCCGCGGCAGTGCAAATCAGCGGATCCTGGATGTCACCTGCTATCCCAATTCAACCGATGCAATGCAGATCGAGCTTTAAATTTACGGCTTGATTTACAATAAATTTAAAATATATATTCAAAAGGAGATATAAAAATGTCTGACGCTTATTTATCCCGTGGCGTTTCTGCCACCAAAGACGAGGTACACAGTGCAATTTCAAAGCAGGACAAGGGTGTTTTCGCCGGTGCATTCTGTAAGATAATTCCCGATCCCTGCGGTGATCCCGAATACTGTGCGGCTATGCACGCCGACGGTGCCGGAACAAAATCCTCGCTTGCTTACATCAAATATAAGGAAACGGGTGATCTTTCCGCGTTCTACAATATCGCGCAGGATTCCGTTGTAATGAACCTTGATGATCTTCTCTGTATCGGTGCGACGGACGGCTTCGTGCTTTCAAACACCATCGGAAGAAATGCTCATCGCGTAAACGGTGAGGCTATCAAGGCGGTTATCGACGGTTACACCGATTTCTGTGAGATGCTTAAAGGCTACGGCGTCGGAATCACGATGTCGGGCGGTGAGACTGCGGACGTTGGTGACCTTGTTTCAACTCTTATCGTTGACTCTACCTTCTTTGTCAGAATGAAACGCAGTGACGTTATCGACTGTGACAATATCAAGGCAGGCGACGTTATTGTTGGTCTTGCTTCTTACGGTAAGGCGACCTACGAAAAGGCGTACAACGCAGGTATGGGCTCGAACGGTCTGACTGCGGCACGTCACCTCATGCTTTCTCATGAATATGCGGCGAAGTATCCCGAAACATACTCGAACACCATCGATAATTCCAAGGTTTACTGCGGTACATACGGCGTTAACGATATTCTCCCCGGAACCGACGTTACTGCAATTGATGCTATTCTTTCGCCAACACGTACATATGCTCCAATCATCAAGGAGATACTCGACACAAAGCGTTCGGCTGTACACGGTATGATCCACTGTACCGGCGGCGGACAGGCAAAGTGTAAAAACTTCGGCTCGGGTATTCATTATATTAAGGATAATCTTTTTGATACACCTCCGCTTTTTGCCGCTATCAAGAAGAACTCCGACATTGGCGATAAAGAAATGTATCAGGTGTTCAATATGGGACACAGAATGGAGCTTTACTGCGATGCGGCTGACGCACAGTTTATTATTGCGGCTGCAGAGAAGTATGGTGTTGAAGCGAAGATCGTCGGACACTGTGAGGCTTCCGGTGACGGTAAGAACCACGTTACAATAATCGACGGCGGTAATACTTACGAATATTAATTTAGATATTGCTTTTTAAGAAACTCTGGAGAAAGGATGTTTTGAATGCAAAAGAGAATTCTCGTTGTCAGCTCTGCGAATATGGACTTTGTGATGCGTGTCGGCAAGATGCCCGAAGCAGGTCAGACTCTGATTGAACGCCGCGGCTATGATTATGTTCCCGGCGGAAAGGGCGCAAACGCTGCTATAACTCTGGCAAGACTCGGTGCGGATTCGATCTTCTGCGCAAGACTCGGAAACGATGCTCATGCACAGCGACTTATGTCACTTTATGAGGACTGCGGAATTGATACGCGCTTCATAATAAACGACAGAAACGCGCCGACGGGACTTGCGTCAATAATCGTTGAGGAAAACGCAAACAACCGTATTGTGGTCTATCCCGGCGCGAATGCGAATCTCACCGTGGAAGATGTTGAGGATGCGATGACGTGTATTCCCGATGCAGTGCTTCTTCAATTTGAGATTCCGACGGAAGCGGTGATTGGGGCAACACAGTTTGCGAAGGCGAGAAACATCCCTGTCTTTATTGATGCCGGACCTGCCAGACGTAATTATCCTCTTGACCGTCTCGGTCCGCTCGAGGTTATTTCGCCGAATGAAATTGAAACCTATGCGCTGACGGGTATCATGCCTTCAACGATCAACGAAGCTCTGCGTGCGGCAACGGTACTTATGCAGAAGGTTCAGACGAAATATGTTGTCATCAAGCTTGGTGAGCGAGGTGCGTATATCCATGACGGAAAATATTCGAAAGTCGTTGCTCCGTATGAGGTTGAAGCCGTTGATACAACTGCTGCAGGCGATGCATTTTCTGCCGCGATGACGCTTGAATATATGAAAACAGGCGATATTGTACGTGCGGTCACATATGCGAATGTGGTTGGTGCACTGGTTTCCACCAAAGCAGGTGCGGCAAGCTCGATTCCGACAACGGCGCAGGTTGAAGAATTTATGCGCGAAAATGAAATTGTACTGTGAGGTTAGGGATGGCAGACAGAATTCTTGGTGTCGATTTCGGTGACACACGAACGGGACTTGCCGTCAGTGATACGCTCGGTATGCTTGCAAACGGCATCGGATACGTGAACTCCACATATATGCCGAAAACCGCATTGCTTGTCAGCGAAAAGGCAAAGGAGTACGGTGTTACGAGGATAGTTGTCGGGCTTCCGATCAATATGAACGGAACTCGCGGTCCAAGAGCCGAGCACGCAGAGGAATTTGCAAAGCTGCTTGGTGAGGCGACGGGACTGCCAATTGAGATGTTTGACGAGAGGTGCAGCACGATGGCGGCACATCAGATACTCAATTTTACCGACACACGCGGAAAGAAACGTAAGGCGGCAGTCGATACACTTTCGGCTCAGATAATTTTGCAGAATTACCTCGACAGTCGAAGAAAATAAGAAATCGGAGTTGTCTGCATTCTGGCAAGGACAGCTCCGAAATCTGCTTTTATTGTTTTGATGTGTTTGGAATGTTATTCCTGCGGACGGGTGTTGTCGTATTCATACAGGTCAACGACATGAGTACGGTAATAATCCGCAAGGATCGCACAGGAATCGCGGTTTAAGTGAACTCCGTCTGACGAATGTGCGGGATCGAGCGTTCCGTCCTCAAGCGTGAAAAGCTCGCGCGGATCGAGAAGAAACAGCTCCTTTTCCTTGGCAAGGGTGATCAGACGTTCATTGAATATTACGTTCTTTTCGTTGGTGATACCGAATTTTGTTGTTTCTGAGGAATAGGTCGTTACGGGAATTATCAGCTGAACGTATATCGGAACGTCCGTGACTTCACGCAGGGCGTCAATGAGATCGGAAAACGCCGCGATAAATCCGTCCGCGGGCCAGCCAAGCTCGTTAAGACCGGTTGCTATATAGATAGCCTTGTAATTTACGTCCTCGCGTTCGAGTGCTTCAAGGAGCGTATATGACTGCAGCTCTCCATCATCATCGGGCAGACGGATGAACGGTTGCGTCAATAAAAGTCCGACATTGAGTCCGACAGAGGAAAAGTCGTACGGTGAGAGCTTTGAATATGTTATAAGTCCCTTTGTTCGCGAGTCTCCGATGAATACAGTGTCGTCAAAATAATCGTAATCAACGGCCGCACTTTCGGGGACGGCACTTGCAAAATCGTAAATAACCGGTTCTCTCGGAATCGGCGGTGCGTCGGCTTCGTCAATAGATTCGATTTTTTGCAGTTCACTGTCATTCTGTGCCTTTGGCGGAAGGTCATGCGTGGAATATTTATAGTTATATTCGCAGAAAAGCTGTGATATCATAAAAACAGCGATGGCAACGGTTATAATTGCAAATATCAGATTTGTTACTATAACCGACCACGGCACACAGCTGACAGCTTTCGGGACATCGACCGTGATTTCTTTGATTTTTTCAGTGGCAGTGGGAACGGGCTTTATCGGATATATTTTCTCTTTTTTATTTTGATGCTTTTTTCTTCTTTTATTTTTACTCAAAACCGTTCCGCCCCCCTTTTCGTTAATAATATAGATCATACCATAAAATAATTATACCACAAAGAAAGCCGGGTTGCAATATTAATTTAAAAAATATGAAAATAAATTATCAGGCAATGCTCGACAAGGAGCTCTCGCTGATAGAGGCAAAAAAGTCAGCTCCGAGGTTGCTTTTGCACGCTTGCTGTGCACCTTGCTCGAGCTATGTTCTCGAGTATCTTACCAAATATTTTAATATAACGCTGTTTTTTTACAATCCGAATATTACCGACGAAAACGAATACAAAAAGCGTGCAGATGAGCTCAGTCGACTAATCTCGGTAATGGAACACAAAAATAAGGTAGAGCTTATCGTCTGCGAGCATGAGCCGAGCCGTTTTCTTGAATTGTCACGTGGGCTTGAAACGCTTGCTGAGGGTGGTGTACGCTGCTTTGCCTGTTACCGTGAGCATCTTGATATGACGGCACGTTACATGGCGGAAAATGACGGGAAATATGATTATTTCGCAACAACGCTGACCGTCAGTCCGCACAAAAACGCTGAAATGCTTAATGAGATCGGTGCAGAGCTTTCGGAAAAGTACGGTGTTCGTTATCTGCCGTCAGAGTTCAAAAAAAGAGAGGGCTACAAGCGTTCGATAGAACTCTCACGCGAGTACGGACTTTACAGGCAGGATTTCTGCGGCTGTGAATTTTCGAGGATGTTTAAGCATGGAAACGCTTGAGATAGGTACGGTCGTTTGCCGTGTAAAGCGCAGTGACAGACGGTCGGTCTGTTTCCGTTTGGCAAAAGACGGTACTCCGGAGATACTTGCGCCAAGACGTGTGGCCTTAAATAAAATAAATGAGCTAATGCTACCTTATGCCGAACGTATTGCGGCGGAGTGTGAGCGTCAGAAGATGATGATTGCTTCGCGTGAGTCGTTTTTGCTTGATTACGGTTCTACGGTACGTTTTCTCGGAACAAGGCGTGAAATACGTGCGGATGGAGACATGAAAATGCAGATCGATGACGAAGCCTTCTACCTGCCGTCCACGCTTTCCTCGGAGGAGATACGTACTGCGGTGGTGGAGCTTTACAAAAAATATGCAAGGGAATATATTTCAAAGAGAGTTACCGAGCTTTCCGCGTTAATGGGACTTGTGCCGAGTGCGGTGAAATTCAACAGTGCGACCTCACACTGGGCAAGCTGTTCACGCCGCGCCTCACTTAATTTTTCGTGGTTCTGCATTATGGCGTCGCCTGAGGCTGTTGATTATATCATCGTTCATGAGCTTTGTCATATGCATGAATTCAATCACTCAAAACGCTTCTGGGAGAATGTTGCCGCTTACTGTCCCGATTATAAACGTCACAGGGAATATCTCAGGGGATTATGGCGGGAAATACTGTCTGAAAATTGGGGGAAATAATCGGATTTGTATTTTTCTGTAATCCCGGAAAATGTATATTTTTGCGTTTTTGAAAAAATATTTAAAAAAATTACGATTTCCTATTTATTTGACGCGAATTATGTGTTATAATTAGAATGATACATTACAAATACTGCGATGTGATTATCACTCGCTATGATATACGAGGTTAATATGAACAATAACCGTCAACCGAATAACGGCAGACCGAATGTTCCGCCGCAGGGACAGCAAAACCGTCAGACTCAGGGAAGACCAACCCAGAACGGACGCAATAGCCAAACTACAGGGCAGTCGATGAACCGCATCAAGGATCAAACGCCCACACAGCGCCGTGCAACCAAAAGTGAGGTCAAGCTGACTCACGAGCAGATCGAGATCAATCGTGTTAACCGTCAGCGGGAAAGATATTATATCAAAAAAAGGCGCAATGCACGTTTGAAGACATTTGGCGCGAGATTTTTGCTTTTTCTCGCGGTATTTGCGCTTATGGCGGCTATCGTCGGCGGAATTTTCATGCTGGTTCTGACGAGTGCGCCCGAGGACAAGTCGTCAAGCTACAGCTATTCAATCGGTGATAACGAATATTCGCTTCCGAGCTCACAGGCTGTCAGAGACGGTGAGATTTATGTCAGCTTTACCGATGTTGCGGCTATGTGTGACCTCGCCATTACCGGTTCGAACGAGGATATGAAATATGTTATCAAAGGCGACGAAGCCGAAACTATCCGATTTGTAACCGATTCGCGTGTGGTTTACGTGAACGGCGTTGAAACCCGTCTTAGCGCAAACTGTTATTTCAAGGATAAGGAATTGTATGTTCCGGTTGAGTTTGTCAGCGCATATGTAAGCGGAATCAACGTCGAGGTTGATGAGGGCAGTCACACTGTGAAGATTGAGCGAATCGTGACCAATTTGGGTGAAAACGGTAAGCTTCCCAAGGGTGAGGATCCGATTTATGCCGAGCTTTCGTTCTTGCTTCAGTCTGCAGTCGGCCTTGAACCGCTCGATGAAGAAGCAGAGGCACTGGCAGAGCTTCCCGATCTTGGTTTTGTCTCCAATCTCGCGGCTTACGAGGAATATATGAACCCCGGAAACACCGATGAATTTCTGACGCTTGTTAATATCAATAATAAGCTCGGTGCCGATCATATTCCGCAGGATCTTACCTCTGTTGTTGACACGAGACAGGATGGACGCGAAACACAGATGCTTCGTAAAAATGCGGCGATGTCGCTTGAGGCGATGTTCAAGGAGCTTCGTGCAGCAGGCTATGAGGATGTCAGCGTAACGAGCGCGTACAGAAGCTACAGCTATCAGGAATATCTCTTTAATATGTATCTTGCACAGTATAACAACGACTATGATTATGTTGCATCCTTCTCAAATCCGCCCGGCTCGAGTGAGCATCAGACGGGACTTTGCGCCGACTTGCACAATCTGCCGGGAGCTGACAAGTCGTTTGCAAATGAAGCGGCTTACACGTGGTTAAAGGAAAACTGCTGGAAGTTTGGTTTCATTCTTCGCTATCCCGAGGATAAGACGGAGGTTACGGGTATATCGTTTGAGCCGTGGCATTACCGTTATGTCGGACGTTATCACGCACAGAAGATGTATCAGATGAATATGTGTCTTGAGGAGTATCTTGAATATATTTCCGCAGGGAACTGACAGTCTGTGTGACTTTCGTGCGATATTAAAATTTCACTTTGTTAATATGTACATGACAGCCGTGCTTTTTTCGGGTGCGGCTGTCAACGCTTACGAAATTTCGATCGACACTTGACAAAGTGCCTTTTTTTTCATATAATATAATATATGCAATAATATTGTCAATATAAATATTTATATACAGAGGTTGATTATCGTGTTAAAGGTTGTAAAATTCGGCGGCAGTTCTCTTGCGGATGCCGCACAGTTTAAGAAGGTTGCAGATATTATAAAGGCTGAGGCAGAGCGCCGTTACGTCGTTCCCTCCGCGCCCGGTAAGCGTTTCAAGGATGACACAAAGGTCACCGATATGCTTTACACCTGCTATGACATGGCAGCAAGAGGCGAGGATATCAACGAATACTTCTCGGCTATCGAAGCTCGTTATAACGGTATCATTGCCGAGCTCGGACTCGATTTTTCGCTTGAGGATGATTTCCATCTTATAAAGAACGCCTTCATACATAAGGCAGGACGTGACTTTGCCGCAAGCCGTGGCGAGTATCTTAACGGTAAGATTCTTGCACGTTATCTCGGCTTTGACTTTATCGATGCGGCAGAGGTTATCTTCTTCAATGATAACGGTCTTTTCGATTCCGAGCGCACAAATACGGTTCTTTCCGAGGTCCTGAAACAGCACGAATATGCTGTTATCCCCGGTTTCTACGGTTCCATGCCGAATGACACCATCAAGACATTCTCGCGCGGTGGCTCGGATATTACCGGTTCTATCGTTGCACGTGCCGCTGAGTGTGATATTTACGAAAACTGGACGGACGTTGACGGCTTCCTTATGGCCGATCCGCGCATCGTCGATTCTCCCCGTGTCATTAACGAGATCACATACCGCGAGCTGCGTGAGCTTTCATACATGGGTGCGACCGTACTCCATGAGGATGCAATTTTCCCCGTACGTATCGCAGGTATTCCGATAAACATCAGAAATACAAACAATCCCGAGGCTCACGGTACATTTATCGTTTCCTCGAGCGATAAGTATGACACAGGCAACGTCATCACCGGTGTTGCAGGTAAGAAGGGCTTCTCGGTACTCACGATCGAAAAGGACATGATGAACGCTGAGGTTGGCTTCGGACGCCGTGTTCTTGAGGTTCTTGAAACTAACGGTATTTGCTTCGAGCATCTTCCTTCGGGTATCGACAACATGAGTATCATATTAAACACTCATGAGCTTGAAGGCAAGCGTGAAGCGATCAAGACGGGTATCTGCCGTCATGTAAATCCCGAGACTCTTGAAATTGAGGACGGACTTGCGCTCGTTGCAGTCGTCGGACGCGCTATGGTTAAGGCAAAGGGTACTGCGGCACGTGTCTTCAAGGCAATAAGCGGCGCAGGTATCAACATCCGCATGATCGACCAGGGTTCAAGCGAGATCAGTATCATCGTCGGCGTTGAGGAAGCGGACTTTGAGGATGCACTTCGCGCAATTTACCAGGAATTTGTTTATTAATCATGAAAAACAGGTCGTATAAAATATTTGATATCCACACTCACACATATCCCGAGGCTATTGCCGAAAAAGCGGTGACGAGTCTCAATGCGTTTTACGAGTTTGTTTCCGAAGGTAAGGGAACCTATTCGGAGCTTGCCGAAAACAGTAAGGCGAACAATGTTAAAGGTATGCTGCTTTTCTCTGTCGCGACGAATGCACATCAGGTTCAGAAGGTCAATGATTCGATTGCGGCACTGGCTCAGAAATCGCGTGATGATGGATACGAAACCGTGGGATTCATGGGTATGCATCAGGATTATCCGGATTTTGCGGCAGAGGTTAACCGTGCAGAGTCTATCGGACTTCGCGGAGTTAAGATTCACCCGGATATTCAGGGCGTTGATATTGACTCGCCGCGTATGATGGGGCTTTACGAGACAATTGAGGGACGTATGCCGCTTTATCTGCATATGGGCGATCCGCGTCCGAAATACCGCTTCTCCGAGCCTAAAAAATTAGCACGTGTACTCGACCGTTTTCCGAAGCTTGAGGTCGTTGCGGCACATCTCGGCGGTTATGGTGCATGGGATGAGGCGGTGGAGTATCTTTCCGGCAGACCGAACGTTTGGTATGATACCTCAAGTGCTTTATGGGCGATGACGTCAGAGTATGCAGGCGAGTTGATACATAAGCTTGGAACTGACCGCGTTATGTTCGGTACGGATTATCCCGTTAAAAACACTGAGGGCGAGATCGAACGTCTGCTCAAGGTTGAACTCACCGAAAAAGAACGCGAGGACATTTTCTATAATAATGCAAAGAGATTTTTGAAAATATGAAGATATATCATTCGGTTAAGGAAATAGACGTTGGTCGCGATATGTGGCAGACGCTTAAAGAATCGACAAAGCCGATCGTGATGTATGGAATGGGAAACGGTGCGGACAAGATCCTCGCCGTTTTTTCAGAGAAGGGAATCGAGGTTTCCGACTTTTTTGCATCGGATGGGTTTGTACGTCATCAGATTTTTCATAACAAGACAGTTATGAGTTATGCCGAGATCTGCGAGAAGTATGACGATTTTATCATTGTGGTGTCCTTCGGTACACAGCTTCCCGAGGTGCTTGCTAATATTTACCGTCTTGACGGAGAGCGTGAACTTTATATTCCGGATGTTCCCGTTGTTAATGACGGTGAGTTGTTTGATCTTGAGTTTTTTGAGCGTCACCGTGACGAGTTTGAGCGCGTGTGCGATATGCTTGCGGACGACTTATCAAAGCAGACCTTTTGCGACGTGATACTTTATCGCCTGACGGGTAAGCTCGAATATCTCCGCCGTCACACGGTTACAAATGATGACGTGATGGGACGTATACTTGATACGAAAAATTACCGTTATACCGCCGATCTTGGCGCATACAACGGCGACAGTATACGTGAGCTTTATGGGTTTGCACCTGAACTTTCGCGTGTTGTGGCGTTTGAGCCGGATGCACGGACGTACAAAAAGCTGACAGCATTTGCCGAGAGTGCGCCATATGAGATCAAGGCGTACAATTTCGCCGCATGGGACAAGGATGTGACGCTTGAATTCACAGCGGGCGGAAACCGTAATTCCACGCTTATCGGAAGTGATGCGCTTAAAACGGGCGCAAAGATCAAAACTGTTACGGCATCGCGTCTTGACAGCGTATATTCGGGCGAATGTGACTACATCAAATATGACGTCGAGGGCGCGGAATACGAGGCGTTGATCGGTTCACGTGAGACTATTGACAGAGAGCATCCGCAGTTGCTTGTGTCGCTCTATCATCGGAGTGAAGATTTATACCGTCTGCCGTTGCTTGTAAAGGCGATGGGGTATGATAAGCTTTATCTTCGCAGATATGAATATGTTCCCGCGTGGGATCTTAATTTGTTGGCTGTAAAATAGGATATAACAAAAAGGTATGAGTGTTATCTTTCTCATACCTTGATTTTTTATATCAGCTTATTCTTCGCATAAAGGATCTCTCTGTACGCAGAGGGAGTTGTGGTTTTGAACTTCCTGAAAACTCTGTTGAAATAGGATACAGACGAAAATCCAACATCCGTTGCAACCTCGAGGATACTTTTGTCCGTTGTTGTAAGCAGTCCCTCCGCTTTCCAGATGCGAACGTGATTTATGTATTCCGTCGGCGTGATGTTTGTCGCTTTTTTGAAGGTGCGACAGAAGTATTCGCGGTTGACGTGTATCGTGTCGGCGAGGGATTTGAGCGTTATTTCGTCACGGTAATTATCGTCTATGTATTCGAGTGCGGGACGGATTTTTCTGATAGCTTCGTTTGTGTAAATATCCCATACGTTTTCAAGTATGTTGTAACGGTAGAACATGCCAAGCAGGATGTTGATATATCCGCGGATTATCATATCAAAGCCTACCTCCTCGCGAAGGTTTTCACCGTGCATATCCATGATTATTCCGTATATTCGACTTGTCAGCTCCTCACCGTTTTTGAGGAACACGTATTTCTTTGTGTTATCCGTCAAAATAAGCG
>JAFTTS010000044.1 GCA_017466685.1 Clostridia bacterium | reverse complement strand
CCATTATTGTGCCGTCGGGAACGGTGAGATTTACGTTGTCAAGCACCCTCGTGCTACCGAGCGTGTGCGAAAGATCATGAATACGGATCATTTTTGATCGAATACCTCCTTTGCTTGCAGGATGAGATCCTCGTATCTGAGTCCCTGCTTCTTTAGTTCAATTAAAAGCGGACGGATATCTTGCTTTTGAAGCGCCGAGTCTTCCTCGCCGAAGATCACGAACGCGCCCTTTTTGGAGAGCGCGCGGATGAAGCCCCTTGCCTCCAAAACCGAGTAAGCCTTGGCGACGGTGTTGGGATTGACCCCCATATCAGCCGCCACGACGCGAACCGACGGCAATTTCTCGCCCGTCGAATACAATCCGTTGCGAATGTATTCCTCAAATCGCTCCGCTATTTCAAGATAAACGTCCTGCTTGCCCGAAAATTTCAGCGACATCAGCCGACCTCCTTTCGAAAAATCTGTATTAACTGTATTATCTGTATTATATCATACTCAAATCTGTCTGTCAATAGAGAGAAGCGAAATAATAAAAAAATGTTGATTTTGCCGCCGGCAGTTGAATTTGTCGCAGACCGTATTTTTTGGATGATGTTTATAATTTTACAGCAATATCTATTGCAAATTCTATATTAGTATGATACAATGATGCTATAGTCTAACTTAAAGAGGTTTTTGATATGAGCGAACAGGTTTTTATATCATACCGCAGAGAAGGCGGAGATATTATTGCGAAATTGATCTGCGAATCCCTTAAAAATAACGGATATACGGTTTTTTACGACTATGATTCCATAAGCGGAGGATATTTTGACGAAAGGATCTTTGATGCCATTAAGGGCTGTAGGGATTTTATTCTGGTCCTTCCTAAAAATTCGCTCGATCGTTGCGTGGATGAAAACGACTGGGTAAGGCAGGAAATTGCATGCGCATTAGCTCACAAAAAGAACATTATTCCCGTTATGCTTCCCGATTTCAGCTTTCCCCCGAATTTGCCAAAAGACATTGAGGACGTAGCCAGAATAAATGCCGTCCACTTCGTTATGGCATATTTTGAAAGCGTTTTGGATTTAATTATAGATCGACTTGTTTCCAAGCCGAAAAAAACTTCGACTGCATCTCCGTCACCCACAAACATGGAGCGCGTAGCAGAGAAGGCTCCTTATACGCCTTATAAGGCTGACAAGCCCGAGGTGAAAAATAAGCCCTCGCCAAAACCCGCCTCGACCCTTCTTTACGGAAAAAGCAGTCTTGTCAAAACACTGATCGCTGTTGTTGCTTCGATCGTGGTGATCGGTGCTATATGCGCTTTTGCTATTTGGCCACAGCTCGAACAGCCCAATGCCGTTATGTATACCCCCGAGATCATTCAGGCGTATAGCGGTACATATTCTACGGGCAGTGTAAACGGAGATGCGATCGTTACGATAACGTCGTGTGACGAGAGCGGAAACATCAAAGGAACCTTCGAATTTACCTCTGACAAGGTATACGGCAAGTACGAGATAAGCGGAAAAATAACAAAGAAAAAGAACAACGGTAATCTGACGCTTACGATAGTGCCGGGGCAGTGGATCATCAAGCCCGACAACTTTTCGCCGCTCGAGACAATGGAGGTCGAGATCGGTGACGACTACAAATCATTTAAATGCTCCCAATACAGAATGGATTGGTCATCGGGCGTAAATGATCAGTATTTGAGAAAAAGCGTAGACGACCTGTCAAAGCTGATCGGCTCGGACGCTACGTATCAGCTGGGCAACGAGATAGATCTTGCGGGAGCTACCTTTACTCCTATAGAAGGATTTACCGGAACGCTTCTCGGAAACGGTTATGCTATCAAGAACTTCAAGATCAGCTCCTCCGAGTCAAACGTCGGATTGTTTTCCACTCTTGAAGGAATGGTATCCAATCTGAAGATCGAGAACGCAACTGTGGAGGTATCGGGCAGAAACGAGAACGTTGGCATTTTGTGCGGTCAGCTAAAAGGCATAATAAACAATATTTCCGTTTCGGGTACTGTAACCGCTGAAAAATCCACGAACGTCGGCGGCGTTTGCGGATACGTAAGCAAGGCGGGCAGCTATACTCTCGACGAGATCTCAAGCAGTGCATCCGTAACGGGTCTGTCTTGCGTTGGCGGTTGCTTCGGTACGGTCAACGACTACGTTCCCAACGGAGTTAATGAGCATTCGTTGATTCTCTCAAACATAAAGAACAGCGGCACCGTGACGGCTATGGAAAATAACGCCGGCGGTATTGTTGCGTTTATCAATTCGAACGCTGACGGCTTTACCGGTAGCCTTTCGACGACAATTATTGACTGCGAAAATACGGGAAGCGTGTCGGGTGAATACTACGTGGCGGGAATCGTCGGTTCTGCCGCTTCTGACACTAATTCCAGGATCGATAGCTGTACAAATGCCGCAGCAATAACCGCTAAGGCTTACACGGGCTGTATAGCGGGTATGACCGAAAAATATGTTATTGTGGATTGCTCAAATGAAGGCTCAACGCTGAATGCTACGGGATATTTTCTGAGCGAAGGCAAAAAATATGCCTACGTAGGCGGTATCGTTGGAAAGGGAACCTGCCTTGAAAACTGTACAAACTATGCGGATATTAACTATAATGCCGGCGGTGACTACGTTGGTGGCATCATGGGATACTGTGATTTTGGTCCCGCAGTCGTCGGAGATCGCCTTGTAGAAGATGTTGAAGCTAACTTTAAGAACTTAAACAACAAAGGCAATATTTCCGGAAATTCATATGTTGGCGGTATCATTGGCGGCACTAAGTTCTATTGGAGCAATGGCTGTACCGTGTTGACCGTGACCTTTGAGAAAATGATAAATACAGGAAACGTCGCGGCTACAAATGATTATGCTGGAGGAATTGCGGGATATATGTCAGGTGACGTAGGAGGTATGAGCGGAGGTATGTGCTGGTGCATCTACGATAGCACGAATGAAGCGTCCGTTACAGGATCTGCGAACGTCGGAGGACTGTTCGGCGGATTTAAGAACGGAGACGCAAACGGCAGTGCTTACGCAAGAAACACGGTTACCATTGACGGTTGCAGCT
>JAFTTS010000043.1 GCA_017466685.1 Clostridia bacterium | reverse complement strand
ACGCTGTTCCGCAGGCAACCATCGATCTCGATAAGATCCCCGGCGGCAAGAAGCTTTGCTATACAAACATTTCCCTTCCCTTGACCGCTATTGCAGACTTTGCAGAGCTTGGTAAGACCGATCCCATGTTTGCAGAGCTTGCACGCATCTGTGAGGCTAATAACGGTCTCTGGTGTGGTGAGGCAGAAAAGTATCTGCTTGCAAACGCTAAGTCCATCTGACTCTCTTACAAGGCGGAACTGTAAAAGGTTTCGCTTTGTTTGCTATAATATTTATTTTAAGGAGAATAACCATGTCAAACGAAATCATGACACGTGTAAGCGCCATCGCTCCCGTACTGCGTATGCTCAGTAAAGAGGATAAGTGCTGCACAGTTAAATTTTCAACCGAATACTGCGAAAAATGTACCGCAGGTGCACTCAAGATCACCGATGAGAGCATCGACGGCATCAAGGCGGCATTTGACGCTTATGTAAAAGCAAACGGAGCAAAGCCGACCGCCGCATTTGTTGACGGACTCGGTATTTTCAGAATCACTGTAACCGAGCCGACAAACGGACGTCTTACAGGCAAGATCGCTATCGTTACAGGAAGCGCACAGGGCTTCGGTAAGGGTATCGCAGAGCATATGGCTCGTGAGGGTGCACACGTTGTTGTTGCAGACATGAACGCTGACGGCGCAAAGGCTACCGCTGATGAGCTGTGTGCGGCATTCGGTGAAGGCGCGGCTATTTCGGTCGGCGCTAATGTATCCGATGAAGCAAGCGTTGAAGCAATGGTTGCAGCGTGCGTTGCAGAGTTCGGCGGACTTGACGTATTTGTAAACAACGCAGGTATCGTTCGTGCAGGAAGCCTTGAAGAAATGACCAAGGCAAACTTCGAGCTTGTTGCCGCTGTAAACTACACCGCATACTTCCTCTGCGCTAAATACGCTTCTGCAGTAATGAAGCTCCAGCGCAAGGTCTGCCCCGACTATCTTTCCGATATCATCGAGATCAACTCGAAGTCCGGACTTGAGGGCTCTAACAAGAACTTCGCATATGCAGGAAGTAAGTTCGGCGGAATTGGACTCACCGAATCCTTCGCGCTCGAGCTTGCACCGTTCGGCATCAAGGTTAACGCAATCTGCCCCGGTAACTTCTTGAACGGTCCTCTCTGGAGCGACCCTGAAAAGGGACTGTTCGTTCAGTATCTTAACGCAGGCAAGGTTCCCGGCGCAAAGACTGTTGATGATGTACGCCGCTTCTATGAGGCAAAAGTACCGCTCAACCGCGGATGCGAGATCAAGGACGTTGCACGTGCGATCCTTTACATAATCGAGCAGGAATACGAAACCGGTCAGGCAATCCCCGTAACCGGCGGACAGGTAATGTTAAAGTAATCGCACAGGAAAGGACAAGAAAAATGTCTATTGAAAATCTTATAGCACAGCTTAACGCCGAAACCAAGGAAGAACGTCTTGCGGCACTTCGCGAGATCAAGGCACTCACCGATAAGGGCGAGCTTCCGACTCCCGAAAAAACGGCGTTTGTAAACAATCATATTCACACAACATATTCATTCTCACCCTATTCTCCCACAAAGGCACTCTACCTCGCATGGCAGAACGGTCTCGGCACGGCAGGTATCATGGACCACGATTCCGTTTCCGGTGCAAAGGAGTTTATCGAAGCAGGTGAGATCATAGGTATGCCAGTAACCGTCGGTGCAGAATGCCGTATCAACATGAGCGGTACAGCACTTAACGGCAAGCGTATCAATAACCCCGACCAGATATCCGTCGCATATGCGGCAATTCACGGTATTCCCCATCAGATGATCGACCGTTTCGACGCATTTTTCGAGGGATACCGCCGTCACCGTAACCTGCGTAACCTCAAGATGTGCAGACGTATCAACGAGATCATGGCACCGTACGGCGTCGCAATCGACTTCAAGGCAGACGTACTTCCCCTCTCAAATTCGTGGGAAGGCGGTTCTGTCACCGAGCGTCACGTGTTGTTTGCACTCGCAAAGAAGCTGACCGCACGTTTTACCACTCCCGCAGAGGTGCTCGCATTCCTTGAAAATGACATGGGACTCGCTCTTTCTGCAAAGGTACGTTCCCAGATCGCAGACGGCGACAAGACACCGCAGTTCTACGAGTATGACATCCTCGGCGCACTCAAGAGTAACCTCGTTGAGAAGTTCTACATCGACGCGACCGATGAGTGCCCCGATGTAACCGAATATATCGCGCTCTGCCGCGAGACCGGTGCAATAAGTGCATACGCTTACCTCGGCGACGTCGGCGATTCGGTAACAGGCGACAAGAAGACACAGAAGTTTGAGGACGATTATCTTGATCTGCTCATCTCCGAGCTGAAGCGTCTCGGCTTCAACGCCATCACATATATGCCGTCCCGTAACACACGTGAACAGCTCGAGCGTATTATAAAGCTCTGCAGCGACAACGGCTTCTTCCAGATAAGCGGCGAGGACATCAACTCTCCTCGTCAGTCGTTCATATGCAAGGCAATGGCAGACCCGATGTTCGCACACCTCACCGATGCGACATACACGCTTATCGCTCACGAAGAAGCGGCAAGCAAGGACATCACAAAAGCGATGTTCTGGGGTAAATAAGTAAGTTAATATAAAACGAAAGCCTTCCCAATAAAAAACGGGAGGGCTTTTGTTCTATATATCCTAATGCAAAAGAATCTCGTTTAGTCATGCAGAGAATCTTTGACCGTAAACAGTGTGTTACGTGCTTGTTCGGAAATGGCAAAGCATTCTGCATACTTACAGCTTCGTATTGTACGGTATGCAAGCTCACCGCGTACACGACTCAAAGCGGCGTAGTATTCAAGATAATTGAAATACTT
>JAFTTS010000042.1 GCA_017466685.1 Clostridia bacterium | reverse complement strand
TTGTATACAACTGCGGTTACAACGTCGTTCATCTGCTTTGCAGCCATACCGGTGAACTTAGCGGTGTAGATTTTGCCGCTGAATTCTGTCCACTCGGACTGCGGTACGATGATCGTATCGGGCTCACTGCCGTCTGCGTAAACGATAGTCATCTTTGCGTAGTTGTCAGTACCGGTGAGGTTTGCGGTGTTGATTGCAAAGTCGAGTGAGAGGCTGGAACCAAGGGTCATGGTAACACCGGAGAGGTCGAACTTCTCAACTGCTGTATATACGTTGTATGCTTCATCGGTTTCGATAAGCTCGTAGCCATCTGCTGCAACAACATTTGCAGTAAAGCCGTTCTTGATGATGGATACTACTTCTGCAACTTCAACTTCACCGTCAATATTCTTGAGAAGTGTGATATCGCCGTCTGCATCAAGTGCTTCCTCGATGGTTGCATAGTATTCGTCGCCAACCATTGCAACTGCTTCGTCGATTGCCTTGAGCTCGTCATATGTTGCTCTTGCTGCGGTAAGTGTCTCATAGTTGGAAACGAGTGCCTTCTGATCGTCGGTAAGGTCAGCGTATGCCGCTTCTGCCGCGATGATTGCCGCTTCGCTTTCGAGTGTTACCTCGCCGATTGCGTCAATTGCGTCGATAACAATCTGTGCCGCTGCCGCATCTGCTTCTGCCTTTTCTTCTGCCTCAACAAGTTCATCATATGTTGCTCTTGCTGTTGTGAGTGTCTCGTAATTTGTAACGAGTGCCTTCTGTGCATCGGTAAGTGCCGCATAAGCTTCTTCAGCCGCGATGATTGCTGCCTCGGATTCGAGTGTTACCTCGCCGATTTCATCAATTGCCGCGATTACTGCATCTGCTGCAGCCTTATCTGCCGCTGCCTGTTCTTCGTCTGCTGCAACAAGTGCGTCGTACGCTTCTCTTGCTGTGGTAAGTGTTTCGTAATTTGTAACAAGTGCCTGCTGTTCTGCAGTAAGTGCCGCATATGCCTCTTCAGCCGCGATGATTGCTGCTTCGGATTCAAGTGTTACCTCGCCGATTGCTTCAATTGCCGCGATAACTGCACTGACTGCTTCGTAATCCGAACCTACATCGGTATATGCAATATTCTTGAAATCAAGCGCACTGCCGTCGCTGAGAGTGAACACGATGTCACGCTTCTGAACTGCTTCATCTTCACCAACAGTGAGAACAAATGCCGCTTCCGCCCAGTTTGTGGTAACAGTAGCACCAGTCGAATCGCCGTTAACAGCATCGAGAGCCACGCCGTTATTTGCAGCGGTAAGTGTTGCTGTGTTGTTATCTGCGTTTACAAAGTCATAGGTGGATTTTTCGGTTCTGTCAAGCTTTGCGATCTGATAATCTGCAAGACGGAAATCACCTGTGATATAGTAAGTACCTGCATTAAGATATTCAATACCGTTCGAGCTGAACGTGGTGTTTGCTTCGGAAGCGGCAATCGAATAGTACGGAGTGTCATTTGCGATCTTCAGCTCGGCATTGATGCTTGCCGCACCGTCCTGACCGGTTACAGACCAACCGTTTGTATCATTGATTGCTGTGCCGTAGTTAATAAGCTCGTCGCCGGACTCAACCTCAACAAGCGAGAGAGCCGCGATGCTGAAAGGAACAAGCTCGTCATAACCCTGCTCGGTGAACTTGATCTCGAGAGAATCAGCGGCTATACCTGTAAATTCGATATTGAAGTCCTTCCAGTTTTTGGTCATTGTAAGACCGGTCTGAACTCTCTGTCCGCCAACTCTTACCTGTGCAATTCTCAGAATGCTTGAGCTTCCCCAAGTCGAATAACCTAAAGTCGCGTTAGCGTCCGAAGATGCATTTGCACGAAGCTTAAAGCTGAGATTGTATGTCTTTTCGGCATCAAGTGTAACGTCGGAATCCTTGTATGTAGGATAAGCGGTTGCCGATTTCACATTGTATACATAGAGATAATCGTCGGTGTAATCAACTGCGGTTTCTTCGATAACATTACCGTCAGCGCCAACGTAAGCCTCGGTGTACGAGTCCTCTGTCTCGGCGAATGTGATGTTTCTGAAATCGAGTGCACTGCCGTCGCTGAGAGTGAATGTGATGTCACTCTTTGTAACTCCCAATGCCGCAGAAACGGGAATTATAAATTCAGCCTCTGTCCACGCATTGGTGATGCTTACTGCACTTTCGCCGTTCGCTGTTTCGAGAGCCTCTCCGTCATATACAGCCGAGATCGACGCAACATTGTTATTTGCAGTAATATTATTGCCGTTCATTTCGAGATTTGCAATCTTGTAATCTGCAAGACGGAATTCACCGGAAATCTTATAAACACCGGTTTCCATGGGAGTCGGATCTGCAATATAGCGGAATCCGTTATTTTCTTCATCGGTTGCAGGTACAGTGTAATATGCACCGTCGCTTTCAACTGCAAACGAAACTTCTCCATAATCGGAAAGGCGCGACCAACCGATTTCATCACCGATCGTCATTCCATACTTGACAAGCTCCTCACCGTATACTCCGTCGGAAATCACCTCAACGAGTGAGAGATCTGCAACGTGAAGCGGAACAAGGTCTGTGTATGTCTGCTCAATAAGCTCAATTGAAAGTGCGCCACCCTTACCGGTGAATTCGGCACTGTATTCTGTCCATGCGTCGTTAATATACATAGCAGACTTGACAACGCCGTCAATAACCTTGATTCGTCCCAGTCTGAGTACGGATGAGTTACCCCATGAGCTGCTCAGGCCGAATGCCGCATTTGCATCGGAGGAATAGTCTGTACGAAGCTTAACGCTGACCTTATATGTCTTGCTTGCATCAAGCGTTACAGAGGGATCTTTATATGCAATACGAGCATATCCGGATTGATCGTACACATAGAGATATTCGTCAACATCGGATGCAGCTGTCTCTGTGATCACTGCACCGGAGGTTGAAGCATAATCGCCGTAAGCTTCGATGAGAGTGAACTCAACGTCAGCGATATCAAAACCGATAGCTGTGTCAAGTGCAAACTGAAGCTCACCTGAGGTTGTGCTTACGGGAACATCGAGATTAAAGGTTGCACTCTGCCAACGGGTGGTCATTGCAAGCTCATTATCTTCAACATTGATACCGTTTGCACCTGCAGCTGTAAGCTTGACATTGTAAGTGGTTTCAGTAAGATATCCGCTTGCATTCTTGCTTACCAGATTATAGTCGATGGTATTGATACGGAACTTTGCGCTTACCGAATACTTACCTGCCTTGAGAGCGATGTTTCCAAGCTCTGCCGAAGCGACGGTTTCATCAGTGGGAGTCGGGATTCTGTAATAATCGGACTCGGTATAGAAATCAACGCGGTTTGCATTGTACCAACCGGGATTCGAGCCACTGTAATTCTTATTGGTAAGGTGCTCAATAAGGTTGTTTCCAACGGGCTCACCGTCAACGATCTCATAGAGAGCAAAGTTACGCAGATCATAAGGCGAGGTATTACGGAGATAACCGCCATATGAGTGACCTCTTAAACCGATGCTGATATGCTTGTCGGGTCCGGTGAAGTCATACGAAACAGCCATCCATTCATCCTCGGGAACGGTTATAACACCGTTTTCATCGGTACCGGTTGTGCCAATGAGAGTAGTACCTGCGGAGGCACTGTAGCTGTCAGATAAATAAACATATATCTTACGGGTATAGTCATTGTCGTTGATACGATTCATACCGCGGATCATGAACGAAAGGCGGTAGTTTTTATCAGCCGATAAGGTTATATCCTTATCCTGATAGTTTGTAACGCTGGTATCCATCGGCTGGCTATGAACGTGAACATAGTCATCCGTCACGTCGTCTGCAAGAGAGTCAGTCTTTAAAACGACGTTTTCCGACCAAGCTGTCCCGGTCGGCTCGATAGTTGTACTGCTATCAGCAAACGCAATCGTCGGAAAAGCCGAAAGCGTCAGTCCTACGGAAAGCAGTATTGCCAAAAATCTCTTTTTCATGGTTTAATCTCCTTTTTGAATAAATTTTTGCAAAATAAAAATTGTTTTCCGTAGATTTATTATATAACATCATCGTTTTTTTAGCAAGTACTATTCATGGTTCATTTTTCCTTAAAATTTGCATAGCGCAAAGCACCGACATCAAGAAGATGGATTCTTCTGTATTCAGAGGGACTTACGCCCACACTGCTTTTAAAGAGCCTGGAGAAATTTTTTTGCTGCGAAAAGCCCACCATAGTTGATATTTCGGCAATACTGCAGTGATTGTCCTCCATAAGAACCATAGCCTTTTTTATTCTGTAATCGTTAAGATATTTATGGAAAGTAGTATCGGTCGCCGTCTTGAACATACGGCAAAATGCACTTTTCTCATATCCCGAAACAGCAGCTGCCTCATCGAGAGAGATCTCCTCACTGTACCTTGTTGCAACAAGATCAAGTGCTTTCTGCATCCGCATTGTGATCGCAAGACGCTTTTTGTGTTTTTCGGACATATGCATCGTTGTTGAAAGTTTCTTTAATAATATGGTTAAAAGCAGATAGAGACGTCCGCGAATTTCAAGGTCTCCTTTATATGATCTTTCATCGGTAAGCAAGGAGAAAATGTGACGCACCTCGTTAATAGCCTCGGTATCATTTTTCAGCATCGGCATCTCAAAACGCTTTTTGATGATCTCTTTGAATGCAGTTGTTCCGCAAAAGAGTGAGCCGAGTCTGATTTCGATAACCGTTGCATCGGGCGTACATTCGCCAACCTCATGCGGTTCACAGCTTCCGACGAGAATAACATCGCCCTTATCAACAGTATATTCCGTTTTCTCCACAGACAGATTCATAGTTCCCTCTATACAGCAAAGGATCTCAAGATCACTATGCCAATGAAGTGGGTATGATTCCATTTTACTGATACGAACGTCGAATGTTTCATCATTTAAAAGCGCAGGCTGAAAAAACATAGGCTCCTCCTTTATGGGGATGAATATTTCTTAATACATATAGAATACATCATAAAATCCCCCTTGTCAAGCATATGCAAATTTTTAGGAAAATCTACACACAAATAAGGGTTGTTTTCAATGCAAATATTTGCTACAATTTAATAAAAGAATTTATACATTCTTATGAGATATTAATATCCGCAAACAAATTTTTGACAACAAAACAAATTTTATATATCAAAGGAGATAAATATTATGTTCAAGTATTCAGTAGGTCCTTGGAATGTACACGAAGGTGCGGACACATACGGTCCCGCAACAAGAGAGACAATTTCTTTTGAAGATAAAATCAGACAGTTCAAGGAAATCGGCTTTGACGC
>JAFTTS010000041.1 GCA_017466685.1 Clostridia bacterium | reverse complement strand
GTCTGATATCTACTGCTATTTCGACAAAGCCGAGCTTGAAAAGTCACGTTATCCGAGACGTTCTGATTTTTCGGACAGCGAGACCGTTGCGATAAAAGCCTTTCTCGGTCCGTGGCCGCGTGCGCTCGAAGCCGCCGAAATAAAACCGATCCGTGATGACGACCGTAAAGCAAGAAATCTCGAAAAGCGTATACGTGCAAAACGTCGCCGACGTGAAAAACAGTGAATACAAGCAGGCCTGCTGTATTATAATAAAAAAATAAAAAGGAGATAAAAAACAATGAAAAGAACACTCACCTTACTTCTTGCGGCAGCACTTATGTTTTCCGCAACCGTACTTTCGTCCTGCGATGACGCCGATGACATCATTGATCCTGACGATGATGTACTCGAAAACCTCGTCGGTGACACCGATGATGACGTTTACGTGACCATCGCAAAAGGCGGTATCGTTCTCGCCTACGAGGATGTTGATTTAAGAGACGCAGACAACGACGGTACACTCACCGTAAGCGATGCGCTCTACCTCGCACACGAAGAAAAATATAACGGCGGTGCAAGTGCAGGCTTTGCATCCGAAATGAGCGATTACGGTCTGTCACTCACAAAGCTTTGGGGTGATGAGAGCGGAAGCTTCGGTTATACTGTAAACAACGTATCATGCATGAGCCTTGCAGATCCCGTCAAAGCAGGCGATCATATCGTCGCATATGTGTACACCGACACCGCCACATGGTCTGATATCTACTGCTATTTCGACAAAGCCGAGCTTGACATAAATGAAAATGCACAGTTCACGCTCGCCTTGACAATGAACACCTACGACGCAGAATGGAACACCGTCCAAATCCCCGTCGAGGGCGCACGCATCACTATAAACGGTAACACCACCGATTACGTGACCGATGCAAACGGAAAGGTCACCCTCTCCCTCACCGACGATGCAATAATTTCCGCAGTAAGCGACACAATGACGCTCGTTCCGCCGATCTGCTCGGTTGATGTTGACTAATATTGCAGTCACGGGGAAAAACTCCTTGACAAGGCAAAAAAACTGTGATATACTGTCTTTGTAAAATCATTTATACAAGGAAGGATATCACAATGATAATCGGAAACATCAAAACCTACAAATCCTGCGGAATGACCACCGCTGACCTCGACAAGTATCTCGACGTACTCCGTAATTTTGCAGCCGACACTCCCAACGGCACATATCAGCTTGATGACGGCGCATTTTACAATGTCGTAACCCCAACTCTTTCTTCCGGTGAAGGCAGAGAGTTCGAGAGCCACAAGCAGTATATCGACATTCAGTACATCGTCGAGGGCACCGAGCAGATCGAATATGCCGATCTCCAGACTTTAACTGTAACAAAGCCATACAGCGAGGAAGGTGACTGTGCACTCGAAACCGGCAAGGGCGTGCTTCTCACCCTTAACGCAGGTGATTTCGCGATCTTCTGTCCCGAGGATGCACACAAGCCCTGTTGCGGAGAAGGCACATCCCGCAAGGTTATCGTTAAGGTTCCCGTTAAATAATAACACTTTTCCAAAAACAAAAATTCACCCGACAGAGCTTCAAATTTCTGAAGATGTCGGGTGTTTTGCTTATTCAATTACCTGTTAATCCTTAACGACGATCTCACCTTCGGGCGTGTACGGCAAAGTGAACACAAATTCACAGTTCTTACCGTGCTCACTGCGCACCCAGATCTCTTCCTCGTGCGCGTCGATTATTGTCTTTGCGATATATAAACCGAGTCCGACACCCGTTTTGTCAAGTCCACGGCTCTTGTCGCTCTTGTAAAATCGCTCGAACACGAACGGCAGCTCCTCCGAGGGTATACCGTCTCCCTCGTTGAATACCGAAATGTACACCTTTTTCTCACGTTCGAGTATGCTTATTTTATACGCACCGCCCTCACGCGAAAACTTCACGGCATTGTCGCAGATATTGTAAAGTATCTGATATATCGCATCGCGGTCAGCCCAGACCATCATTTTGTCACGTTTACAGTCAAATTCAACCTCAAGCTTCTTTGCATCGATCTTCTGTTCAAACGAGATAAGTATCAGTCTCGCCATCTCGCAAATGTCAAACGCAGATTTGCTGAATTTACGCTCACCTGCCTGTATACGTGTAATATCAAGCAGACTCGCAACAAGACGTGCCAGTCGACGCACCTCGTTCCTTATGATATCAAGATAATATTCGTGCTTTTCGGGAGGTATCGTTCCGTCGATGATACCGTCAATGAAGCCCGAAATCGTGGTCATCGGCGTCCGCAGGTCATGTGAAACGCTCGACAAGAATGTACGACGCATATCCTCAAGCTTCGCCATTGACGACGCCATATTGTTGAACGCCGTTGCAAGCTCGGCAACCTCATCCCTGCCCTTGACGGGAACACGCACGTCAAATTTACCTGCCGCAAAGCTCTTTGCCGCCTTTGACATCTGCTTCAGCGGCGCAATTACGCGGTCACTGATAAAATAAACAGCCACAAGCGACGCAAGCATTACCCAAAGGCAGGAAAGTATTATCGTTTTTATCATAGTGCCGATAAGCGTTTCTACCTGCTCCGACACAGAGCAAGAAAGCACCGCACCAACAAGCTCGCCGTCCGAATCGGATATCGGAGTTGCGTACATAAGCTGTTTTTGAGCAAATGTACCGTCTAAATCTCCAACGATACGCTGTTCACCGTTTTGTTTTATATCGTCAATAACCGATTGCGGTATCAGAGCATTGATATAACCTTGACCCAGATCGTCATCATGAGCGAGTATTTCTCCTCTTGTATCAACGATCAGAATATGCACGTCGCCACTGTAGTCTGCCAATGCGGAAATAAGCTGAACAAAATGCTCACGGTTAAAATAAACGAAGCCGTTAAAATTCTCCGTATCATCGGTAATAAACATATTCTCCGCAGCCGACGCGACAACGGTGGAGCTTTTTTCAACAATTTCGGCTTTAACGTCCGTGGACCAGTTTCCGACCATACGGCAGAGTATAAAGGTCAGCACAAGAAAGCTTATTATGATCATCATCATAAAAAACGTGATGTATTTTGTAAAAACGCTTTTAAACATTGCTATCCCT
Source organism: Clostridia bacterium (assembly GCA_017466685.1). Classification (GTDB taxonomy): domain Bacteria; phylum Bacillota; class Clostridia; order Oscillospirales; family CAG-272; genus Flemingiibacterium. Next base: position 21,163 of record JAFTTS010000041.1, on the reverse strand, counting down.
CACCGTAATTTTTCTTTTCATTAATTGTAACACAAATTTCTCACAATTGCAATAGGGATAAAAGTAAAAATGCGATGTTCATAAAATATATGTAGATTTTCTGCTAAAAGTTGGATATAATAAAAATGTACTGTCCCGCAAGCGCGGAAAAAAATCTATTTTGGGAGGATATCAATCATGGATCTCAAAGGAACAAAAACAGAGGCAAATCTTGCAGCAGCATTTGCAGGCGAATCTCAGGCACGCAACAAATACACCTACTACGCATCCAAGGCAAAGAAGGATGGCTATGAGCAGATCGCACAGCTCTTCCTTGAAACCGCAGAAAACGAGAAGGAACACGCAAAAATGTGGTTCAAGCTCTTAAACGGCGGTATCGGTACTACAGCAGAAAACCTCAAGGACGCAGCCGAGGGCGAAAACTACGAGTGGACAGATATGTACGCTCAGATGGCAAAGGACGCACGCGAGGAAGGCTTTGACCATATCGCAAAGCTTTTTGAGGGCGTTGCGGCTATCGAAAAAACACACGAGGAGCGTTACCGCAAGCTGCTCGCAAACGTCGAGGGCGGACTCGTATTCTCCCGTGACGGCGACATGATCTGGGAATGCGGCAACTGCGGACACGTTCACATCGGTAAAGCAGCACCGACCGTCTGCCCTGTTTGTGCACATCCTCAGGCTTACTTCAAGATCAAGGCTGAAAATTATTAATAGCATATTGAGCTGTCTCTTTCAAACGGGGACAGCTTTTTTGATGAGTGGGAATCGTTTGCGAAAAAAAGACAGACACCAAATTAATGATGCCTGTCTGATATTTTTAGAGTTCAACTGCGATAACAGTGTGAATTTCGAGCGAATCGATAACGATCTTGTGAGCGTCACCGGTCCATGCCTTGTGCTCGGGCTCGATGGTAACCGACTTCGGCGAGATCGCATCGGAGATGGTTACGGTGAGCGGACCGATTTTCGGAATCTCGTTGAAGGTACGGATCGAGGGAACTTCGTGAGGTCCACCGTAATTGAGCAGATGGATGAACATCATGTTGTCGCGGCGCGTGATGTTAAGCTCAACGAAGTCAGAGCCTTCAACCTTAACTGCAGGATTCGGGAATGTGATTGCCGCTGCCTGCTTGAAGAAGTTCTTTGCGCAGGTTGTGCGGTTGTTTGTATACACAGCACCAAAGTCAAGTCCCATTGCAACGATATTACCTTTGCCGTACTTCTTGGTTACAGCCGCAGCATACGGACCATTTTCCATGAAGTTGTCGAGGTAGTATGTACCGCAAACGGTTGTATCCTTGCCCATTGCAAGATCAGCAGAGGAAACTTCAAGCGGAGCAACGACCTGACCGTCGCTGATGTGGATAAGCTTCTTCTGTGCGTCGGAGGTGCCGAAGCCGAACTGCTTTGCCGTAACGGGAGAAGCGATAATAAGTCCGCCGCCGTTTTCAACATACTTGAGAAGCTTTTCGCGTGTTTCGTTTGCAACCCATGCCGCGTGTCCGATAACGATTGTGCCGTATTCGGAAAGATCACGGTCGTCAAGGTTGTGTGTTTCGATAAGATCGGTTGCATAGCCACAGTCAAGACCTGCATGGATAAGTCCGGTTACAGACTTTCTTACGGGCGAGCCACCGTGAATACCGTCATTCTCGTAGTAATGAGACTCGGTGCAGAAGAAGATACCCATCTGAGGCATCGGCTTTGTTCCCTTACAGAACGGTTCGCGTTCACGAACATACTCTCCAACCTTTGCCCACATCGGGATTGCCCACTCCTGAACGGTAGAACCGCCGCCATACTGCCAATTGTAGAACTGGAAGCCACCGCCCTGAGCCATAACGAAGGATGCTTCCTGACAGTGCTGTGCATATTCCTTGGTGCTTCGGTTGGTTTCATGCCAGTCACAGCGGCAGTTGTGTCCCCAAGCCATAAGGTCCCACGGAGTGTTCTGATTTGCAATAAAGCGTCCCTGGATTCTTGCGCTGTTGAGAGAGTTGCCGGAATCATAGTCGCCGGAAATAAAGTCGATCTTTGTATCAACCTTGCCGGGAACAGGGGAAGCACTCATCCAGTTACTTGTCACCTGGAAGTCGGGAGCGACCTTCTTGAGCTCGGTGATATAATGGTTAACGTGCTCCTTGAACTTGTCGCGAAGGAACTGCGCATATACCGGGTAATCCGGTTCGCCTGCCTTCGGGATCGGAATATTCGAAACCTTTGCCCATGCTTCCTGAGCCATTACCGAATAGTCGGATCTTACACCCCAGCATTCGCCGTCAACCCATGCACCGTCGAGCTTATAGTCGAGAGCTAATTCCTTGAGCTGAGGAATGAGAACCTTATCGTCATACTCACCGAACATAGACATGAACGATGTGTCAACCGTGCCGTCGTTATTTACTATAGCCCACTCGGGATGATGAGTTGCCTGATAGATATCGTAAAGACCGGAGTGATGACCGTAAAGTGCGATTCCGCGTTCAGCAGTCAACTCACGCCACATTTTTATCTGGTCACCGCGCATTAAGGGTGCCGGCTGACCTACCTTTGTCGGATACGAAGCAAGACCGGGATGTCCCTTTGTGTCGATCTGAACATAGTCGGGCTTAACCTCATCGAGAAGCTTTGCGATAACATCGTAACGGAGATTATCACCAACAACAATGCTTGCATCCGGATGGAAGTCGAAATGGAGTCCGAAGAAGGATTCATTACGTCTTTTTGCGAGCTTTGCCACAATTGTCACCTTACCTTTCCGCCGTTCTTCGCGGCGATAAATGTTAGATTAAAAGTAATCATATTACTTGATTTAATTCTAATATATAAAACAAAAATTGTCAACCCACCAATCGAAGATTTTATACATTTTTTCGCCCCGCAACTCTATGATTGATAGAGTTTTTTACTGTTTTAAGCAGTTACGCTCTATCTTCGGCAGATATAAAAAATCGGACCCACGCCTAAACCGGTGGGATCCGACTGTTTTTGTATTCAATAATATCGATACGTCTTAAACGGTCAGCAATGCTGTTAATGAATTTTTTAGTTGACGGACATACCTCCGAATCAAAATACTTCATCAAAACAGTTTTATCGCGAAGGCGCTTTACTCGCCGTAGAGCCGTACGAAGCGAACGTTCAACGCATTGAACCGTCGTACCGTTTTCTTCTGCGATTCTGGTGTAAAGCCCCTCCATGATTCTTGAAGCAAGCTGCGGTTCATAGTAAGTGATACGTATTGCATCGCTTAAATAGCGGTAACCCTTGAGATTTGCCGGTATACCGAATTCAAGCATCATCTCATAAATCAGAACGTCAAGTGCCGCCGCGAGTAGCTCCTCCTTCGAGGGTTTGGGAATTCCTTTGCTGATTGTCATTTGCCTCTCCTGTGCGCGTGGTTGATACGAAATGCCGCCTATCACGGCATCACATTAATATAATAACATTTTACCACAAATCGGCAAAAATTTCAATCGGCAATACCAACTAACTACAACTGTAAAATTTAGTATGAATAACCATACTTTTCTCGGAAAACGTCGAAAAAACGTCGAATATGCCAAAACTGACTCATAACCCATTCAATGTAATTTTTGCAGTCTTTTCCCCATCCTACGTCTGAAATGCATCAATTTTCGAAACGGAATTAAAAATCGCAATGTATTTTTCGTCAACGATCTCATCCCTGTGATAATGTCCGAAAAACCATTTTTTATACGAGATTGTAAGCTTTACATTTTCAAAATAATCTGTCAATCTGTTAATCTCATAAGTTGGAGCAAGCTTTCTTTGAATCGAAGTCGGTGCACAGTGAGTTATCACATAATCAAAATTAAAATTATATTTTTCAAGATTCCGCTCTGCATTTTCATACTCCCGATCACTCGGCATTTCAGTCTTCCACCAGTTTTTTCCCTCTGTTCTGATATCTTTATCGTGTGATCTCGCTCCTCCGAAAACGAAAATTTTCTTGCCGTTAATCGTATAAGCTTCTCCTCGGATTAAATGATAAATCCCTTCATCAACCTTATGAACAGCTCCGCCGGCAAATTCCATTTCGGGCATGGCATAAAGCATATCGAAATTTTCATGATTACCATCAAGGAATAGGGTTGTAAAATTCTTATTCTTAAGCCACTTTATCCAGTATTTTTCTTCATTGCTGCCGTCCCACACGCCGCCAAAATCACCGCATATGATTACATGATCGTTTTTAGTCATTTCTTTTTGCTGTGGGAAACACTTTGTTGAAAGCTTCCCGATGTCAACCGGGATATGTGTGTCACCTGTTATGTATATCATGATCCGTTTACCTTTGTTCCATCTGGCAGCAGTATCGTTTGGGGGAAATTGTGATAGTCTAGCATAAAACACTCCTTATGTTATTTTTTGGGTCTTGCCGGAACTATATGGACACCGTCTTTTGACTAATCTTACAATTTTTCAATAGTTCTGATTACACTTACCTTATTTTCACCTTCATCCGACCAATCCTCAACAACTCTGGAGATCGGATAAATATTGTCAAAATCCTTATCTACGGATATATCTATAGTTTCGCTGAAAAACCATCCTCTTGAGAATGTATATTTATGCTCATTTGTTTCAACGATTATTGCCATATCAAAAGCAACATCATACTCCCCATTATTTATAGAAATACTGTCTTCTATAATGGATACCGCCAATATTTTTTCGTTTATCAAATGTTTTTCGCTGGGTTCTTCGCAATATGGTTTGAAATGCTCACTCAAAGCTTTCTTTTTGCACGTAAAACACGAAATATCTTCTGTTGAATCATAAAACGGCAATTCCTTAACCTCGTTCAAAATTTCTATTGCAAAATTATCTGAGTTTATTTGCAAATTGCCGTAAGCTTCATTAGAAACCGTATTTCCCCGTTCATAAGAACAAAAAACTCTTCCCACCATACTTTTTATAATTTTTAACATTTCAGTTGAAAATTTTGCTTTGACCATAAATATGAAATATTCCCTCCTGAAATATAATTTTTCTTCGCAACTACATTATACCACACAATTCCCATTTTGTCAGCAGTTTTACAGATTATTTCCACCGCAACACCTATTTTCTCCCATCGGAACAAAGAAATGTGTATCGCATATGACAAAAGCACTCACATAATACAGCGAGTGCCTTTATCCGTGGTACATTATTTTTAATTTTCACCCTGCCGAAGCAAGCATATTCTCAATAAAAATCCCGTATCCCTTCGTGGGATCGTTGATAAGCACGTGTGTCACCGCACCAATCAGCTTACCGTTCTGTATCAGCGGTGAGCCGGACATCCCCTGCACGATACCGCCCGTACATTCAAGCAGAGTGGGATCCGTCACCGTTACGACGAAATTCTTGACATTCCTGCCCGAGTGATCGATGTTTGATATATTGACCTTATACTTCCCGACACCGCCGCCGTCCGTGGTACACCAAAGCTCGGCTTCTCCCTCTTTGATCTCGCTCGACAGTGCTATCGGTAAGCATTCGTTTCCGACGCCCGACGGATATTCACTGAAAATTCCGTAAACGCCGCAGTCGTTGTTGCCGAAGATCGTACCGATTTTGCCCGAACTGAAATATCCCTTCAGCTCGCCCGGTATTCCCGGCTGTCCTTTAACAACGTCACTTATCGCAACATTAACGACCGTGCCGCGTGTCAATTCAACAAGCTCTCCTGTATCGGTGTCGCAAATACCGTGACCGAGCCCTGCAAAGCTGCCGATTTCGGGATCGATATAGGTCACCGTGCCAATTCCTGCCGTGCTGTCACGGATGAGGAGTCCCGTTTTGTATTTTCCGTCCGATGAGGATATGACGGGTGTTACATTAATGGTAAGCTCCTTATCGCCGCGTTTTACCGTAAACTCGATGGGCTTGCCCTCGCTCGCACTCACAAGCTCCGATATCTCCGCCGCTTCACTTACAGCTTTTCCGTTAAGGGCACGTATGATATCCCTCTCCATAAAACCCGCATCTCGCGCAGGACTCACGCTGTTTGTACCGCACGTCACATCTCCGACTCCTACAACGACGACACCGTTTGAATACAGCTTCACACCGAACGGCACTCCGCCCGGTATCAGATTTACATCATCAATAACCGTAACGTCAACCGACTTGATCGGAATCACGCCGAACAGCCCGGCACTGCAACTCTTACGGAAAATATTACCGTTTCGCTCGGATGCCAAAGCCGCCACAGCCTCATCTCCGAAAACTTCGGAAAGCGCCGCCATGTCACCTGCACGTGCCGCAATACGGTCGGGAATCGCCGCGTCACAGATTCCCACAAAAACCGCGGCGGCACACAAAAGCGACAGCACCGCCGAGGATAATTTTTTAAGTTTTTTCGCTCTCATTGATTGTTCTCCGGGATAAAAAAGTTCTTTGCGGTGAAAGTGACCGCGAATCTAATTTGTGCATAAGGGCGGCATTTATGAGTAACAATATTTGTCCTGCGAGGATGTTTATACTTCGCTTCACTTTTTAATCATCGCGATGTCTTATCCTCGAAAAATAAGCAAAAATTTACACATTCTTAACACCAACACAAAGCGTATAATTTATAATATAAAGTAATTGTGTTTGGAACATTTTTCATGATTTTACGTCATAATGCACACAGACGATCAAAAAGCAAGGAGGGATCATATGCCAAAGGACAAGCGCACACCCAAAAAGCACGGCATATTATATATCTTTCTCAAAAAGCGTGTAATAATACCGCTCTCATTCCTGCTGCTCGTAATTATAATGTACGTCATGTTCGTATTTTCAAACATCCCGTTTATAAAATACTGGCGGACGATATACATAGAAACAGCCATGACAACAGCCGATCATCAATGGCTCGCAACCGCGTTTATACCGGGATATATCATCGATGAAGTTATGAGTATGCAAACGGACACCTCGGATATAATCGGCGGTGCGGAGCATCTTGACGGCACGGATGATCAACCGCTCGAGGATGAATACCCCGACGATATCCTCGGTCAGCATGAGCTTTCGGTCGGAGACACCGATTATGCAGGCTATACTGTTAAAATCAACGATATCGAACAAGGACTGGTCGTTTCCGAGATAAAGGGCGGCTCTTACCGCGGACTTGTAATGCTCGTTGACGATCCCTCACGTGTTTACCTCGGAACAACGCCGTACAAGCACGTTGAAGGACTTCGCATCAAGGCAATGATGGAGTATCACGGCGCGATCGCGGGCATAAACGCAAGCGGCTTCTCCGATCCGAACGATTCGGGACACGGCGGTGATATTATCGGTCTTTCCTTTTCCGAGGGCGAATACTGGGGAAATGCCGTCAGCTATTACGGTGCTGTACTCATGACAGCCGATAATAAATTAGTCGTCGGAAACGTTCACGATTGGCAGAATTATGACATACGTGCAGGTATACAGTTCGGTCCCGTGCTCATCGCAGACGGTGAATCACAGATCGAGGGCTCGGGCGGTTACGGAATACAGCCGCGTACCGCAATCGGTCAGCGTGAGGATGGCGTTATCGTCTTTATCGTCATCGACGGCAGACAACCGACATGGAGTCTCGGCTGTACGATGGGTGACCTTGTTGAGGTGCTTCAGAAATACGGCGTTGTCAATGCGGCCTGCTGTGACGGTGGTTCGAGCAGTGTCCTCGCCTATAATAACGAGGTGTTAAATAAGAACAGCTCACTCAACCCAACCTACGGACGACGGCTCCCAAACGCATGGCTGGTTGCACCCAAGGAAATATCGGAGGTAAGCACGGATGAATGAGCTTGACGAAAAATTCATGCGACGTGCACTTGAGCTTGCAGAGATGGCGGCATCGCTCGGAGAAGTCCCCGTCGGTGCAGTTGTGACGATGGATGGCGAGATCGTTTCAGAAGCATATAACCGCCGTGAGATCGACAAAAACGCCACTGCACACGCAGAGCTGCTTGCCATTGATGCGGCATGTAAAAAGCTCGGCGGCTGGCGACTTCACAAATGCGAATTGTACGTAACGCTTGAGCCGTGTCCGATGTGTGCCGGAGCGATAGTAAATTCTCGGATCAAGCGAGTTATCATCGGCGCAAAGGATTCGAAGGCAGGCGCACTCGGAAGTCTTATTAATCTTAATTTTTATCCGCTCAATCATAAACCCGAGGTCAAGTTCGGTGTTCTTGAAAATGAAGCGTCCACACTTCTGCAGGAGTTTTTCAAGGGACTGAGAGATAAGAGAAAATAACGCGGCTTTGCCCGATAACTTCAAACGTATTAATAAAAACTATCATTCGCTCGGAAAATCTGGCACTCCGGGCGTATTTTTTTGTGAATTATTTTCCTTGTAGAATTGAATCGGTTGTGGTATAATATATAATGAGTAATTATGTTTTCGACATAAGACGATAATAATCAAAATTTTTATATATGAGGACTTCTTTTATGAAATATCTTGTTTTACTCTGCGACGGAATGGCAGACTACAAAATTGAGGAGCTCGGCAACAAAACTCCCATGGCGGCGGCAAACAAGCCGATGATGGATGAGCTCGCAAAAAAATCTCTCTGCGGTACGGTTTCAAACGTCCCCGAGGGAATGGTACCCGAATCGGATACCGCTAACATCGCTGTACTTTCGTACGATCCGAAAATCTATTCCAAAGGACGCTCACCTCTCGAAGCAGTTTCAATGGGACTCACAATGCGTCCCGAGGACACTGCATACCGCTGTAATGTTGTAACCATCAGCGAGGAGGAAGAGGACTACGATGACAAAACCATGCTCGACCACTCTGCCGATGAGATAACCACCGCTGAAGCAAGCGAGCTCATACGTGCGATCGAAGAGCATTTCGGTAACGAGTTCCGTCACTTTTATACGGGCGTCAGTTACCGTCACTGCATGATCTGGAATAACACTCCGAGCGAATATAACTTCATGCGTCCGCACGATATCCTCGGTCAGAAAATCAAGGATCACCTTCCGAAGGGTGAAGCAGGTAAGCCGTTCTACGACCTGATGCGTGAAAGCTATGAAATACTTAATCACCATCCGATCAACGAGGCTCGCCGTGCACGCGGTCTGCGTCCTGCAAACTCCATCTGGCTGTGGAGCCCCGGTAAAAAGCCCGCACTTCCCAACTTCTATGAAAAATGGGGACTTCGCGGTGCAGTCATCTCCGCAGTTGACTTAATCAAGGGTATCGGTCTTTGCGCAGGAATGCAGTCGATCGACGTTGAGGGCGCAACCGGTAACGTTCACACAAACTTCTCGGGCAAGGCAGATGCCGCAATCGAGGCTTTTGAAAACGAAAAGGATTTTGTTTACATCCACGTTGAAGCTCCCGATGAATGCGGTCACAGAGCCGAGCTTGACAATAAGATACTCTCGGTTGAACGAATCGACGAGCTGATCTTGCGTCCCGTTTACGACTATCTCGTTTCAACCGGTGAAGACTTCAAGATCATGATCCTCCCCGATCATCCGACACCTCTTGCACTTCGCACACACTCGATGGAGCCTGTACCCTTTATGATTTACTCATCAAAAGAAGCAAAGGACGGCGTTGACACCTTCACCGAGGAGACCTGCGAGGCAAAGGACCTCTATCTTGAGCACGGCTACGACCTGCTCTCATATATGATCGAAAAATAAATCAAACCCGAAAGGAGACTTTATCATGACTCCGGACAAAGACGAACAAATAAACGATCAGGCAGAAAACAGCTCTCAATCCCCAGCTCACATAAAAGTGATGCGCGAGATCTACGACTGGGTTGAGATATTCGTTGTAACCATCTCGGTCATACTGTTTGTGTTCACGTTCTTCATAAGGATCGCATACGTTGACGGCCCGTCCATGAACAACACACTGCATGACAAGGAAACGCTTGCCGTAAGCAACCTTTTTTACACACCGAAGCAGGGTGACATAGTGGTTTTCCAGTCTCCCGACAGCGGAATCGAGGGCGGTATTGTCAAGCGTGTCATCGCAACGGAGGGACAGGTTGTTAACATTGATTTTTCCAATTGGGAGGTCACCGTTGACGGCGAACCGCTTGATGAACCGTATGTCAATTATATCGCAGGAGCACATATGCTGCACGGCGATGTTGAGTTTCCGATCATAGTTCCCGAGGGACAGGTTTTCGTTATGGGCGATAACCGTAACCATTCAAACGACAGCAGAAGGACTCAGATCGGCTGTGTTGATACACGCTTCATTTTCGGACGTGTACTCTTTCGCATAACGCCGCTTCAGAAGTTCGGCGCTATAGATTAAAATTAAGGAGGGGCATCATGCCATCCGATGTAATACAGTGGTTCCCCGGTCATATGGCGAAAACCAAACGCCTTATAACCGAATGTCTGCCGCTTGTTGATATCGTTATTGAAATACTCGACGCACGTATACCGCAAAGCTCAAAAAATCCCGACCTCGAACGTCTTTGCGAAAACAAGCCGCGTCTGACCGTACTCAGTAAATCCGGGCTTGCAGATCCCGAAATCAGCAAAATATGGCGCGATTATTATAAATCACAGGGCAAGGAAGCCATCTTCTACGACTGTCACGGCGGCGAAAACATGAACGCCATCGCGCCTGCGGTAAAGCGTATACTTGAAGAAAAAATCGATCGTTACGAATCCAAGGGTATGAGCGGACGCAAGCTTAAAGCGATGATGGTCGGTATACCGAATGTCGGCAAATCCTCACTCATCAATAAGCTTGCAGGTCAGGGCAAGGCAAAGGTTGAGGACAGACCGGGCGTTACACGTACAAAGCAGTGGATACCGACGACGATCGGCATTGACCTTCTCGATATGCCCGGCGTACTCTGGCCGAAATTTGAAGACAGAACCGTCGGCGAAAATCTCGCAATGACGGGTGCAATAAAGGACGATATTCTTGACACGGAGGAGATAGCGATTCTTCTTGTCGGCAGACTCCGCCGTGTTGCACCGGGTAAGCTTTCGGAGCGTTACAAGCTCGGAGATATGTCGCAGTATGACGACCTTGCGGACTGGGAGCTTTTCGAGGTTATCGGCAAAAAACGCGGCTTCCTCATTTCAGGCGGTGATATCAATTACGAGCGCACATCCGCAATGCTGCTTGACGAATTTCGCGGCGCAAAGATCGGACGCATCACACTCGAGCTTCCACCTGAAAATTAACCGAAATCAATTCCGAAGGGATAGATAATTTTGGATTTTACAATTGAAAACGAATACCTTGCAAAAGGTTACAAAATAATCTGCGGCACCGATGAAGCCGGACGTGGTCCTCTCTGCGGAAACGTCGTTGCAGGAGCTTGCATATTACCGGCTGACGTCGAATTGCCGGAGCTTAACGATTCAAAAAAACTTACGGAAAAACGCCGTGAAAAGCTTTATTCGCTGATCACGGCTTGTGCGCTCTCTTGGGCCGTCGGCGAAGCAACACCCGAGGAGATTGATGAATATAATATTCTCAATGCTTCTCAGCTTGCAATGCGTCGTGCGGTTGCAAAGCTCACACCATCTCCCGACCTCACTCTCGTTGACGGAAACGTGGCGCGTGAATTTCCGATGGACACCGTAACGATCGTCGGCGGTGACGCAAAATCTCCGTCCATCGCGGCGGCATCGATACTCGCGAAGGTGACTCGTGACCGTCAGCTTTATGAGCTCGATGAAAAGTACCCGACGTTACTTTTAGCAAAGCACAAGGGTTACCCGACAAAGGCACACTACGAAATGCTCAAAGCGTACATAGCACAAAACGGTGAAATACCGCCAATCTACCGTCTCAGCTTCCTTAAAAATCTCGACACAAAATGAGATACAAAAATGCAGTCGGTATACGCGGTGAGGAGCTTGCCGCCGAGTATTTGCAAAAAAACGGATATACAGTCACGGCTCGGAATATGCGCGTTTCTCACGATGAAATTGACATAATCGCCGAGGATGAAAAATATATTGTTTTCGTGGAGGTAAAGGCACGTGCACAAACCTCCTCCAATATCAGATACGGACGTCCGGCATCGGCAGTGGACTACTCAAAAAAGCAAAAGCTTATACGTGCGGCAGAGGAATATCTTCGCCGTGAAAAACCGGGGAAGTCACCGAGAATAGACGTTATCGAGGTCTATTTTCCTCCGATAAGCGAGCGTACACCCATTGATATTGCAAAGCTGATACCGACAAAGATCAATCACATCCGAAACGCGGTTCAGAAATAATGCAAACGAAAGGAAGCATAATGCAGAATCTTCCCCTTTTCGACCTGCACTGTGACACTCTCTACGAATCTCACAAACGAAACGTAAGTCTTGTCGAAAACGAGCTTCATCTTGATTTTTCACGTTTGAAAAAATATACCCCGTTTTGCCAGATACTCGCAATGTGGAGCGACAGCAAAATCGACGGTGACACCGCATATAAGCATTTTTTTGAAGCACGCAAAAAGCTTACCGATGAGCTTATCCATGCAAATGAGCGCGGTATTCCGGTACAACTCGTAACAGATACTCTTGGGCTTACAAATACTTTAATTCACAAGGAAAACGCAGTATTTTTAGCCGTCGAGGGCGGAAAGCTGATATGTGATGATCTCTCTCGGCTTGATGTACTGTACGCCTGCGGTGTAAGGTTTCTGACGCTCGTCTGGAACGATCCCTGTCTGATCGGCGGCGTTAACGGTGATGACGAGGGACTGACGGATTTCGGCATATCGGTCGTCGAGCGTTGCTTTTCGCTCGGTATCATTCCCGATCTGTCACACGCATCCGATAAAATGTGCGATGAGGTCATATCTCTCGCAAAAGAAAATAAAAAGGTTTGTATCGCAACTCATTCAAATTCACGCTCGGTATGCAATCACAGCCGTAACCTGACCGATGAGCGTTTCTGCCGTATTTCGCGGCTCGGCGGTATCGTCGGTATAAGCCTTGCACCGATGCACCTGACACATAATGAACTGTGTACCGTCAACGATATCGTTCGTCATATCGAGCATTATATGTCGCTCGGCGGCGAGGATGCAATTTGCCTCGGATGTGACCTTGACGGCGTTGAAACTCTGCCCGAAGGCATCTGCGGCGTGTCCGATATATATAAAATCGCCGACGCTCTCGGACGAATTAACTATACGGATGAATTAATCGAAAAGATATTTTATGCAAACGCCCGAAATTTCATTTCCCTATGGCTAAAATGAGATTTTTGTGGTAGAATATATAATGTAAAAATACCGATAAAATCGCTGGAAGGCGGAAATAATAAAATTTACGGAGGTTCCTATGAACTATATTACGACAAGAGGCGGTAAGGACTGCGTTTCTGCCGCAGGAGCCATTAAGCAGGGACTTGCCTCAGACGGCGGTCTTTTCATGCCCGAAACAATACCGACACTTGACACAAAAGCTATATCAAAGCTCTGTACAATGTCCTATCCCGAGCGTGCGGCTTACATCCTCTCTCTTTTCTTAACTGATTATACATATGACGAGCTGCTTGCAGACTGTGAAAAGGCATACTCCACGGACCGTTTTGTCGGAGGTGCAGCACCGATTCACAAACTGAACGATGACACATTCGTACTCGAGCTCTGGCACGGTCCGACATCCGCCTTTAAGGATATGGCACTGCAAATAATGCCGAAGCTTCTCTCCTCTGCCCTTAAAAAGACAGGCGAAGAACGCACTGCATTCATTCTCGTTGCAACAAGCGGAGATACCGGTAAGGCGGCACTCGAGGGTTACCGCGACGTTGACGGCGTTAAGATAATGGTATTCTATCCCGTTGACGGTGTCAGCCGCGTGCAGAAATTACAGATGGCAACACAGCTCGGCGAAAACGTTTCCGTATGCGCAATCGAGGGTAACTTCGACGACGCACAGACCGGCGTTAAGAAGATCTTCTCCGATAGCGACATGGCAGCACTTCTCAATGATAACGGTGTCTTCCTCTCCAGCGCAAACTCGATCAACTGGGGCAGACTCGCACCGCAGATCGTTTATTACGTTTCGGCATACTGTGACCTTATCGAGAGCGGAGAGATTATCTCGGGCGAAAAGATCGACGTAACCGTTCCGACCGGAAACTTCGGTAACATCTTCGCAGCATATATCGCAAAAATGATGGAACTGCCGATCAACCGTCTTGTCTGCGCTTCCAATAAGAACAATATCCTGACAGACTTCCTCCAGACGGGTACATATGATCGTAACAGAAGCTTCTATACCACAATGTCCCCGTCCATGGATATTCTCATTTCCTCAAATCTTGAGCGTCTGCTTTATGTACTCAGTGGCGCAGAAAATACCGCCGAGCTTATGAAAAAGCTTAACACCGAGGGTTGTTACACCGTCGATGCCGCACTCAAGGCAAAGCTCGACGAGCATTTCACAGGTCTTTTCTGTGACGAGGACGGCACTGCCGCAGAAATCAAGCGTACATTCGAGGAGGACAAGTACCTCATCGACACACACACTGCAGTCGGTCTCAACTGTGCAAAGCAGTATATGGCAAAGTATCGCGACGGACTCAAGATGGTCGTTGCATCCACAGCAAGCCCTTACAAGTTCGCATCCGATGTTTACACCGCAGTCGCAGGCAAGGCTCCCACAGACGAGCTTTCGGCACTCGATGAGCTTTCGGCACTGACGGGTACAGAGATCCCGTATCCGCTTAAGGACATCGACAAGCGAGAAGTACGCTTCAAGACCGTCATAAACAAGGAAGCAATGCCCGATGAAGTCAAGAAGAATCTCGGAATAAAATAATCGATAGGAAAATCCTGTCACGGCGGATCATTCCATATCAAAAGAAAGTCAGGAGGTTATGAATGTCACTGTACGTTTTATCGGATACACATCTTTCAATAAGTGACAACAAGCCGATGGACATCTTCGGTGCACGCTGGACAAATTATACCGAAAAGCTGGCAACTCGCTGGAATCGCGTCGTAACTCCCGATGATACAGTGGTCATCGCAGGCGATATTTCGTGGGCAATGAGTCACACGGGTGCCGTGGAGGATCTTCGTTTCATTGAAAATCTTAACGGCAAAAAAATAATCGGACGCGGAAATCACGACTATTGGTGGACATCGATGAAAAAGCTTAACACCTTATGCGAGGAAAACGGCTTTAAAACGATACAGTTCCTATATAATAACGCATATGCGGTTGAGGATTTCATTGTCTGCGGCTCACGCGGATGGTATATCGACGATTCAAACCGTAATATGCCCGAGGAAGCGGACTATGAAAAGATAGTCGCACGTGAAGCGATACGTCTTGAAATAAGTCTCACCGAAGCGGTAAAGCTGCGTGAAGAAAAATTTTCAGAGGACGGCATCACACGTGAGATACTCGTCTTTTTACACTTCCCTGCCGATTTTCGTGGATACGTCTGTGATGAGATCGTGTCGGTTTTAAAGAAATTTGAGATTGGGCGCTGTTACTACGGACATATACACGGCGTGTACGATATTCCGAGAAGCGAGGTTTCAGACGGCATCAGATACACTTTAACTTCGGCAGATTTCCTTGATTTTTCCCCTTTACCCATACTACCCGATAACAGTTTTTAACAAATTTCTGAAATAAATTAAAATTTATCGTGTAAATCCTTGACTTTACGCGAAAATATAGTATAATATTATTTAGTATAAAATTATTTATAATGCTCGCAGACTGTGTACAGCTTATGATATTGCTGTTATAACGTGCGGCAATATCATTTGGAGGATAAAAACCATGAGTCTCAAAAACGTAAACAAACCCGAAACCAATGTAGTCGAAATCGAATTCACCGCCGACAAGGCAGCCTTCGACGCCGCTGTTGACAAGGCATTCAAGAAAAATGCCAAGAACATCACACTTCCCGGCTTCCGTAAGGGCAAGGCTCCTCGCAGCATGATCGAAAAGATGTACGGCAAAGAAGTATTCTATGATGAAGCTCTCAACGATATCGTTGGTCCCGCATATGAGGACGCTATGAAGGATCAGAGCTTCGAGATCGTAAGCCAGCCCGAATTTGACGTTGCTTCCATCGACGAGGACGGCGTTACATTCAAGGCAAAGTTCTACGTAAAGCCTGAAGTTAAGATCGCTGATTACCTCGGCATTGAGGTTACCAAGACCGTTCGTGAGGCATCCGACGAGGACGCTGATGCAGAAATCGAGCAGGTTCGCGCTCGTAACTCCCGTCAGATCGAGATCACTGACCGTGCGGCAGAAAACGGCGATATCACCGTTATCGACTTCGACGGTTATGTTGACGATGTCGCTTTCGAAGGCGGTAAGGCTGAGAAGTATACTCTTACACTCGGCTCCGGCTCGTTCATCCCCGGCTTCGAGGATCAGATCGTCGGCAAGAATATCGGCGATGAGTTTGACGTGAATGTAACCTTCCCCGAGGAGTATCACGCTAAAGAGCTTGCAGGTAAGCCCGCAGTGTTCAAGTGTAAGCTCCACGAGATCAAGTTCAATGAGCTTCCCGAGCTTGACGACGAGTTTGCAAAGGACGTTTCGGAATTTGATACATTTGCTGAATATAAAGCAGATGTTAAGGCAAAAATCCAGGACAGATACAATAAGACCGCTGATAATGAGATTGAGGAGCAGCTCATCAACGCACTCATCGAAAAGCTCGAGGCAGAGATTCCTCAGCCGATGTTCGACGCTGAAACAGAAAACTTCGTACGCGACTTTGATAACAGACTCCGTATGCAGGGACTTGACCTCAAGACCTACTTCCAGTACACAGGTCTCGACCTCGATGCAATGCGTAAGCAGATGGCACCTCAGGCGGAGCGTCAGGTTAAGACAAGACTTGCACTTGAGAAGATCGTAGACCTCGAAAAGATCGTTCCCACCGAGGATGAGATCAATGAGGAATTCGACCGCATCGCAAAGGCTTACAACATGGAGCTTGACAAGGTTAAGGAAATGATCGACCTTGCAATGGTCACTGCTGATGTTTCTGTCAAGAAGGCAGTTGACCTCGTTAAGGAAAAGGCTGTAGTTACAGAAAAGGCATGGGAAGCTCCCAAGGCCGAATAATTATCGCCTGTTTTAAATAGTAATCTACGGGCGGCTGATTTGTGTCGCCCGTGTGGTTCTTATAAGGAAAAAATACATTTTTCGAGCATTTTTTGCAGAAAGGTAACTTTAGTATGGCACTTGTACCAATGGTTGTGGAACAGACCGTGCGCGGTGAGCGTTCCTACGACATCTATTCGCGTCTTTTAAACGACCGTATCGTGTTCCTTGCAGACGAAGTCAACGATACAACAGCATCTCTCGTCGTGGCACAGCTTCTTTTCCTCGAGGCACAGGATCCCGATAAGGACATCAGCCTTTACATCAACAGCCCCGGCGGTTCTATCTCCGCAGGTATGGCGATTTACGATACCATGAACTTCATCAAGTGTGACGTTTCAACCATCTGTATCGGTATGGCAGCAAGCATGGGTGCGTTCCTCCTTGCAGCAGGTACAAAGGGTAAGCGTTTCGCTCTCCCGAACAGTGAGATCATGATCCATCAGCCTCTTCTCGGCGGTCTGCAGGGCCAGGCATCCGATATCAAGATTCACGCCGATCATATCATCCGTATCCGTGAACGCATGAATTCCATCCTTTCGGAGCGTACGGGACAGACTGTGAAGCAGATCGAAAAGGACACCAACCGCGACAATTTCTTAACAGCCGATGAAGCCTGCAAATACGGTCTTATCGACAAGGTTATTGCAAAAAGAGAAGGCTAAAAGGAATTAAAAATGTCAAACAATCGTGAGTCTAACAATTCAGTGAAATACTGCTCGTTCTGCGGCAGAAGCGAGACACAGGTCGAATTTCTCATTCCCTCACCGACGGGAGCGATGATCTGCGATAACTGTATCGATGCCTGCAACCAGATCATCTTCGATCACGAGCAGATGATGGATGACGGCGAAGAACTGTCACTCGCAACACTTCCGAAGCCTGCCGAGATCAAGGCAATGCTCGATGAATATGTCATCGGTCAGGACGCCGCGAAAAAGGTGCTTTCGGTTGCGGTATATAACCACTATAAACGTATTTTGAACGTTCCCAAGGTGCAAAGACGCGGAAGAAGAAAGGCCGAGGAAGCCAAAGCCGAGGATGTTGAGATCCAGAAAAGCAACGTGCTTCTGCTCGGTTCAACCGGTGTCGGCAAGACCTATCTCGCACAGACACTTGCAAAGGCACTGAAGGTCCCGTTTGCCATCGCAGACGCCACCACTCTCACCGAGGCAGGTTACGTCGGCGAGGACGTTGAAAATATCCTGCTGCGTCTCATCCAGGCAGCGGATTACGATATTGAGCGTGCGGAACGCGGTATCATTTATATCGACGAGATCGACAAAATTTCAAGAAAAAGCGAAAACCGTTCGATCACACGTGACGTTTCAGGCGAGGGCGTACAGCAGGCACTTCTCAAGATCCTCGAGGGTACTGTCTCAAACGTTCCTCCACAGGGCGGACGTAAGCATCCGAATCAGGAATTTAGTCAGATAAACACGGAGAACATCCTCTTTATCTGCGGCGGTGCATTCGATAAGCTTGAGGATCTCATCGCAGAACGCCGCGGAAGTCAGATGGTCGGCTTCACCAGCGACATTAAAAAGACAGATGAAAAGGTCAAAGCCGGTATATTCAAGGATGTCACACCGCACGATATCGTCAAGTACGGTCTCATTCCCGAGCTTGTCGGACGTATCCCCGTCATCGTTTCGCTCGACAGCCTTGACGAAACAGCACTGGTGCGTATCCTCACCGAACCGAAAAATGCACTTGTCAAGCAGTATCAGAAGCTGGTCGGCATGGACGGTGCAGAGCTTGTGTTCGAGGAAGATGCGGTCAAGGCAATCGCCAAGCTCGCAATCGAGAGAAACACAGGTGCACGCGGTCTTCGTGCCATTATTGAGGATATCATGACCGATATTATGTACGATGTTCCGTCAAGAAATGATATAACTAAGGTAATCATCACCGAGGATGTCGTCAATAAAAAAGCCGAAGCGCAGTACGTAAGCGCAACTTTGGCACTTAACGCATAAGCTTTACCGCAAAAAAGGAGGGGAACTTCCCTTCCTCGCGGTAATATAATTATTATTGTGTCGAATTTTCTTGTATCTCGCAAAAAAATGTAAGAAAGGGGCAAAAAAATGAACGATGTATGGCGCACAATCTTTCATAGCGACGTAACCCAGCTTGTCGATTATAAAATTGAAAATCTTGCACTTATGTTCTTTATATTTGCCTTTGCAGGCTTTGTCTGGGAGGTTATCTATACCGCCGTAACGGAAAAGGTCGTTGCGAAACGCGGTATGCTGCGCGGTCCGTGGCTTCCGTTATACGGCGTCGGCGGCGTGTTGATACTTCTCCTGCTCGGACGCTTCAGAGCGAATCCGCCGCTTGTATTCTTCCTTGCGATGGTACTCTGCGGCACGGTTGAATACTTCACAGGTGTGCTCGTTGAACGTTTTTACGGTCAGCGTTGGTGGGACTACAGCACAAAGCGTATACATTTCCGCGGACGTATTTGCCTCTCGGGAATTATATTGTTCGGTGTTTCCGGAACTGCGGCAGTATGCGGCTTCGGTCCTCCGCTAAATGATAACATCGGTCGACTCGCATTCCCGATTCATATGGGACTTATCGCAGTGCTCGGTGTTATATTCATCGCAGACGTTATAGCTGCAATTATAACACCAAACGAGGGCAAGGGCGTTACATACGAGATTAACCTTGGCAAAAAGGAAAACAAAGAGAATAATGATGAAACAACCGTCGAGTGATGAGCCCGGCGGTTTTGTTATGCGTAAGTCGTACAAAAAACAAAAAAACCGGGACTGCTTATATAACAGCCCCGATAAAATTTTTATTCAGCTTTTTGTGCGTCAGCAATAATCTTCTGCGCAACATTTGCAGGAACTTCCTCGTAACGCTCGAAGTAGAAGGTGAAGCTTCCGCGTCCCTGAGTGGTTGCACGGAGCGCAATGGGATAATCCATCATTTCAGCCTTCGGCACTTCTGCCTGTACGTTTGTGTAACCTTTCTTCTCGTGTGACGCTTCCATACCGAGTACACGTCCGCGACGCTTGTTAAGATCGCCGATAACGTCACCCACCATGTTGTCGGGAACGAGACAGTTAAGCGCACCAACCGGCTCAAGAAGCACAGGACCTGCCTTCGGGAGACCGTCCTTGTAAGCAAGGCTTGCCGCCATCTTGAAGGACATTTCCGAAGAGTCAACATCGTGATACGAGCCGTCATAGAGATCAGCCGCAAGTCCGACTACGGGATATCCTGCGAGTACACCCTTCTGCATTGCTTCAAGGAGTCCCTTTTCAACTGCCGGGAAGAAGCCCTTCGGTACTGCACCGCCGACTACGCTCTCTGTGAACGTGAGTCCGTCACCGTCACTCGGCGAGAACTTGATCTTAACGTGACCGTACTGTCCGTGACCGCCCGACTGCTTCTTGTGTTTACCTTCAGCCTCAACGGTCTTCTTGATGGTCTCACGGTAAGCGATCTTCGGCTTTTCGAGTACAACCGATGTGCCGAAACGGTTCTTTAACTTCGCAACGAGTACGTCAAGGTGAATGTCACCGACACCCGAAATAAGCAGCTGCTTTGTCTCTGCGTTGTTCTCGTAACGTGTGGTAAGGTCCTCCTCAAGCAGCTTCGCGATACCGGACGAGATCTTGTCCTCGTCGCCCTTTGCAAGCGGCTTGATCGCCTGAGTTAAGAAAGGCTCGGGGAACGCAATGCCCTTATACTTGATATCCTTAGCCGATGCAGTCAGCGTGTCACCAGTGTTTGTTGCCGCAAGCTTAGCGGTCATACCGATGTCACCGCAGCAGAGGCTGTCAACTTCGGTCTGCTTCTTGCCGCGCATGGTGTAGATACGTGCCATTTTTTCGTTCGTGCCGCTTGTCGTATTACGGAGTGTAACATCGCGGTTAAGATTACCGTTCATAACCTTGAAGAGCGACATCTTACCAACGAACGGGTCAGCAACCGTCTTGAATACGAACAGTGATACTTCACCCTCGGGATCGATCGCGATTTCGTCCTCACCGTCGGGAGTAACGATAACTTCGGTCTTACGAGCAGTCGGACGCGGGAAGGAGTTCGCAATG
>JAFTTS010000040.1 GCA_017466685.1 Clostridia bacterium | reverse complement strand
GTTCGCAATGGTGTCAAGCACTGCGGTAACGCCCCACATCTTTGTTGCCGAGCCGCAGAATACGGGAACGATCTCGCCGTTGATGATACCGTCATGTACGGCGTTCATTGCTTCATTATATGTGATCGGCTCCTCGTTGAAGAATTTATCCATCAGATCGTCGCTCGTCTGTGCGATCGATTCATAAAGCATATTGCGGTATTCTTCTGCGATAGCCTTGAAATCCTCGGGAATTTCGGAAACCATGTTAGCACCGGTCTTGTCGTAAACCTCTGCCTTCATGTCGATGAGGTTAAGGAAGCCGATAACCTTGTCACCATCGATCATCGGAATGAGCAAGGGACAAACGGTAACACCGAACTTTTCACGCAGAGCATCAAAAACTCTCTTGAAACGAGCTTCACCGTCATCGAAACGGTTGATGAAGAACGCCTTCGGTATACCCTCTTTTTCAGCCATATCCCAGGCAAGCTCTGTACCAACCTCAACGCCGTTTCGACCGTCAACAACGATCAGCGCACTGTCGGCAACACGCATACCCTCAAGAACCTCACCGGTAAAATCAAGATAACCGGGAGTGTCGAGTATATTTATCTTACTGTCCTGCCACTTCAGGGGCTCAACTGTTGTTGAAAGCGAGAAGCCTCTGCGGATTTCCTCGGGATCGTAGTCACTTACGGTATTTCCCTCAGGAGTCCTTCCGAGACGGTCGGTTTCTTTCGCAAGGTAAAGCATGGCTTCGCAAAGCGAGGTCTTTCCGCTTCCGCCATGGCCGAGAAGGGCGACGTTACGTATACTTTTTGTGGTTATTTTGTCCATTGTGAAAATTCTCCTTTTCTGTGTATTTATTTAGGAAATAAACCGTCCGACATGAACAGCGCGGACAGGATTCAGATAGACGAATATATAATTTGTATGTATTTTGGTCATAAATCATGATATTCGATAACTGACTACATTATTTATTATACATTATGCGAGAGAGTTTTTCAAGGGGTTTTAGAAAAATAATACCAATCCGCATAGAGAAATCAAAGAGTCGTTTTTTTTTACATTGCACAAAAAAGTAAGCGACACCCATTTCGAGCATCGCTTTAAAGATTTATTATAATGTATATTTTCCCTGCCACGTGTCCCGCTCAAACATCAGCTTGTCTATAGTATTCATCACAACAAGCTTTTTGCGGCTCCATTCCGGCGCGATGAGTGTGTCAGCCATGCCATCACCCGTGAGTCTGCCAATGACCGTTTCGCGCGGCATAATTTCAAGCTGACGCACTACAATGTCAGCATATTCTTCAAGCGTCAAGCACTCAAATTCACCCGAGCGATAGATGCTTGCAAGCTCGGTTCCCTCAATAACGTGAAGCAGATGAAGCTTGAGCTGATCGGGACGGAGCTTTGCCACCTCACGTGCGGATTCGAGCATCATTTCGGCAGTTTCATGCGGCAGACCGTTTATCAAATGGACACCAATATTTATCTTACCCGAAGCATTACGCAGCTTCTCGTAACCCGAAACGAACTCGGCAAAGGTGTGACCACGGTTAATGTACGCCGCGGTGGAATCGTGCACCGTCTGCAAACCAAGCTCAACCGTCAGAAACGTCCGCTCGGCAAGCTCGGCTAAATATTCACACACATCATCTGCAAGACAGTCCGCACGTGTCGCAACAGATATACCAACAACCTCGGGAAAGGTCAGCGCAGACTCGTATTTTTCGCGAAGCACCGAGAGAGGCGCATACGTGTTGGTGAACGCCTGGAAATAAGCGATGCATTTCGGTGACTCCCATTTTTTCGAAAGACGTGCATACGCATCCCGGAGCTGTGAGAGTATATCAAGAGACGAATCGGAGCAAAAGTCACCCGATCCGCGCTCGGAGCAATATATACATCCGCCGACACCGCGTGTACCGTCACGATTCGGGCAGGTAAAACCGCCGTCAAGCGGAAGCTTTGCACACTTCGCACCGAACTTCCGGCGGAGAAAATAGTCATAGGAATAATAGCGTTTGTTTGAATCACTGTATGGAAAAGGATTGGTTTCAACTTGAGTCGGCATAGTACACCTCCTATCATAATATTATGATACCATAAGCGCATCCGTTTTTCAAGCACCGAAAAGAAATTTTCCGAAAAAAGTTTTATAAACCCCTTGACAAACCGCCCCGATTGTGGTATCATATATAAGTACCAAGAAATGCGAGTGTAGTTCAATGGTAGAATTCCAGCCTTCCAAGCTGGTCGCGTGGGTTCGATTCCCATCACTCGCTCCAATAAAATGATCCGCTAACCGTAAATGGTCGGCGGATTTTTCTTTATATTGGCGAAATGGGATTGAAAAAACGGCATATTTGTGATATACTGGATATGTGTAAATAGGTCGGGAAATGAGAATTTGTTAAGGTGAAACCAATGGAGATTATAGACAAAAAAATAGATGGCGGAAAAGCCTTTGACTGGGGGAAAACATCAGTTGACTATGCCAAATACCGTGATATTTATCCGCAAGAATTTTACGATAAAATTATAAATCGCAATCTTTGTTTGAACGGACAAAAGGTGCTTGACATAGGAACGGGAACAGGTGTTATCCCAAGGAATATGTATCGTTACGGTGCAAAATGGGTAGCAACAGATATTTCGGAGAATCAGATTGAACAAGCCAAAATTCTATCCAAAGGTATGGACATAGAGTATTTTGTGAGTTCGGCAGAAACTTTGGATTTTTCCGCTGATTCATTCGATGTAATAACCGCTTGTCAATGCTTTTGGTATTTTAATCACGAACAAACTATGCCCCTATTTCACAGACTCTTAAAACCTAATGGTCGTATTTTAGTTTTATATATGGCGTGGCTTCCTTTTGAAGATAAAATAGCAGGCGAAAGCGAAAAACTTGTACTTGAATACAGCCCCAATTGGAGTGGTGCTGGTGAAACGAAGCACCCAATACATATCCCTGAATGTTATAGAGAGAATTTTGAATTGATCTATCATGAAGAATATCAATTAGAAGTACCTTTTACACGTGAAAACTGGCACGGAAGAATGAAAGCGTGTCGTGGAGTGGGAGCATCTCTTACACCAAGCGAGGTCAGAAGATGGGAACAAGAACATATTGAGTTGTTAGAAAAAATCGCACCTAATGAATTTGATATTTTGCATTATGCAGCGATTGCAGAATTAAAAAAGAAATAATCAAATTTCAACTTGTCGAACAGCCGATAAAGAAAGCAGAAGTTTATGCCTCCGCCTCTCTTATGTAAAGAGTTCGGAAAATAAGAATTTGTTATCCCCTAACAGCAAAGAGGTAGGATGAAAAGATATGATAAAAGCATTATCCAAAGATAGTACATATTCAATAAATAAACTTGAAAAGAAAGATTTCTATAAGGAACTACTGACACTTGCCATTCCGATAGGTCTTCAAAATTTGCTTGTTGCTCTCATCGGTGCAACAGATGCTCTTATTCTCGGAAGACTATCGCAAGATGCAGTTGCGGCGGTATCACTTGCAAATCAAATTGTTTTCATTATGAATTTATTTGTTGGTGCAGTTGTCGGTGGTGGCGGTGCACTGATTGCCCAATATTGGGGTAAAGAAGATAGGACTATGGTTAAAAATCTGTTCGGTATGATTACCAAATGGTCTTTTGCTATTTCTCTTATTTTCTTTGCACTTGCAATGTTTATCCCCGAACATTTAATGCAAATTTACACCCCCGACCAAAACCTAATTGAAATTGGTGCATCATATCTCCGTGCCGTTAGTGTTTCTTATTTGTTTAGCGGTATTACACAATGTTATTACCTTAAAATGAAAATTGAAGGTAATGCTTCAAAGAGTGTGATTATCTCTGTTGTTACACTTGTTGCTGATGTTGTGCTTGATATTTTCCTTATATACGGACTTGCAGGAGTACCGAAACTCGGTGCCAACGGTTCTGCTTATTCAACGGTTGGTGTTGAATTTATTGCTATTGTGTGGTGCATTGTAGATTCGCATAGGAAAGAAAACATACATATTGATATAAGTGCTCTTAAATGGTTTTCCGCTGAAGTTACAAAAGATTGGCTTAAACTGGTCTTGCCTATGCTCGGAAGCGGTCTTGCTTGGGGACTTTCCATTTCAATGCATTCACTTATTATGGGACATCTTGGCTCTGATGCCACAGCTGCGGCAAGCATTACATCGGTTATGCTCGAACTTGTAACTTGTGTATGTAAAGGAATTTCTGCAGGTACGAGTATCATTATCGGTAAACTTCTCGGTCAGAGTTTGTTTGATAAAGCAAAAGCATACGGCAGAAAACTTTGCCATATATCCGTTTTGGTCGGTGGAATCCATCTGCTGTTGCTGTGCATTTTAGGGCCTATCGCCACTATCTTTTTTGTACTCACAAAAACAGCAAGACAATACCTAATTATTATGCTTATTTTTACAGGTATATATGTTTTTGCATATTCAATCAATACCGTTATCGTATGCGGAATTTTCCCAGCAGGTGGCGATGCAAAATATGATGCGATAAGTGTTTTTCTTGCGACTTGGTGTTTTGCACTGCCACTCGCACTATTGGGTACTTTTGTCTTTAATTGGCCTGTAATGGTTGTATATATTGTGATGAGTATTGATGAGATAATAAAACTACCATTTATTTATCCAAGATACAAAAAGTATCTTTGGCTTAGCAATCTTACAAGAGAAGAAAGTGTGTAATGGAATTCTACAAATTTCAACTTGTCGAACAGTTTAATAGAGAGAAAGCGGAGATTTTACGTCTCCGTTTTTTGTTTTGCTTATATATCAATAAAAACAATTTTAGAGTTGCACACAAAGTTGCACATAAAAAAACAGAGGACGCTTTCACATCCCCTGAAAAGTGTGTATTTATTAGTTAAAATATCTCTTGAGAAGTCCTTCAAATGCCTTGCCATGTCTTGCTTCGCATCTTTTTGAGGTATGTATATTTCTTTTCGCTGAAATAAGGATACTTCTTTTTAAATATTACATAAACAATAACAACACCAATCATAGTCACTATACCACCTATCACGAGTGATAGCGGTTTCAACTGTTTTATATTATAATACTCATCAATTGCTTCCATACTTTCGTCATACAAGGAAAAATCATATGTGTTATTTGATTTGTTTAACTCAATCGTAGCTTGAATCTTATCATGTTCATCTTTTGCTTGTTCTTCCCTGATGCTTGCATAAGCGAAAATTCCAATTATCAATATAACACCTACTAAAACTATTGATATAAGAGATAATACATATTTCTTATAGATTTTACCCATATTGTTTTTTTGTTCCGGCGTTAATTCTGCAATTTGTTGCTCGATTGTTTTTTTGCTCATTATAAATACTCCTTTCTGTAATATAGTACTATTATAATATTTTTCAAACAAAAAAGCAATACCCACTGCCAAAAACAGCAGGTATTGTAAAATCATCTTACTTAAAATAACGGTTGAGAAGTCCTTCAAACGCTTTACCATGTCTTGCTTCATCGCGTGCCATTTCATGTACAGTGTCGTGAATAGCATCGAGATTAAGCTGCTTTGCAAGCTTTGCAAGCTCGGTCTTACCTGCGGTAGCACCGTTCTCTGCTTCAACGCGCATTTCGAGATTCTTCTTGGTGGAGTCGGTTACAACCTCGCCGAGAAGCTCTGCGAACTTCGCTGCGTGCTCTGCTTCCTCGTATGCTGCCTTTTCCCAGTAAAGACCGATCTCGGGATAACCCTCACGGTGTGCAACTCTTGCCATTGCAAGGTACATACCAACCTCACAGCACTCGCCGTTGAAGTTAGCGCGAAGACCTTCGATGATCTCAGCCGGTGCGCCCTGTGCCACGCCGACAGAATGCTCTGCAGCCCAACCCATTGCGCCTTCAGCCTGCTTCTCAAACTTTACCGCAGGAGCGTTACACTGGGGGCACTTTTCGGGAGCAGCATCTCCCTCGTGAACATATCCGCAAATTTTACATACATACTTAGCCATAATAAAATCCTCCGTTTTATAATATAAATTAAAATTTTTCAAGTATTGCCGCGACATCGAAATCGTCATCGATAACGGTGTCAAATGTTACCGTACTCATCTTATCTGCGATACTTTTATTGAGCTTCGCAAATATCAGATGAAACGTACATTCACTTTTTCTGTCGCCCATACGCGTGCATCCGTACTCTGAATCAAGACACTTCGAAATTTCAACCGGACCGTCAATTGCTTCTATAACTCGCTGCATATTGACATTCTTCGGATCATCTGCCAAAGAATATCCGCCGCGTGCTCCCATCTTGGAGCCGACAATTCCGCCGGCCATCAGCTTTCGCAGTATCTTAACCGTGAACCGCTCGGTCACTCCCGCATTTTGCGATAACGTCGCTGCGTCAAGTAAACCGCCGTTCTTGGCAAGAAGATATACGATGCGAAGTGCATAATCGGCTTCTTGGGTGATTCTCATTTGTCATCCCTCAAATCTATACCTTTTTGGTACACTTTAATTATACACTATCATTCCGGGTTTGTCAATAGGTTTTTAAAAAAAATATACGCGATTTTCAAAAAAATTTTTAACGCCCCTTGACAAACCGCCGTTTTGATGGTATACTATACTAAACCGATGAGGATGAGTAAGTAAGTTATCCCCGTTTTGTCGCAGAGAGCCGTGGACGGTGTAATCACGGTACAAAAAAGATAACCGAATGGACATCCGAGGGCAATCAGAACCGTTATTATAACGAAGTATGTGCGCCGGAGTGACTCCCGTAAAAAAGTCGGGCATATGACAGTATGCAAAGTGGATGTTTATGCATCAAGCCGGGTGGCACCGCAGGAGTTTATCTCTTGTCCCAGCAGAGTGTGGGGACAGGAGTTTTTTGTTTTGTTCCCCACCGGCAGATTTTATATAGAGCCAAGTGCTCAACGAAAGGATGGCTTAACATGGAAAATATCCCTTACAAAATTTATCTTAACGAAGACGAGCTTCCAAAGCAGTGGTACAATCTGCGTGCAGATATGAAAAACAAGCCTGCACCGCTTCTCAACGCCGCAACAATGAAGCCGATAACAGCCGAGGAGCTTGCACCGGTATTCTGCGATGAGCTTATAAAGCAGGAGCTCGACGACACCACCGCATATTTCGATATCCCCGAGGAAATCTTAAACTTCTATAAGATGTACCGTCCCGCACCGCTCACACGTGCATACTTTCTCGAAAAGAAGCTCGACACTCCCGCAAAGATATATTATAAATTTGAGGGAAACAACACCAGCGGCTCACACAAGCTTAATTCCGCCATCGCGCAGGCATACTACGCAAAGAAGCAGGGGCTCAAGGGCGTAACCACCGAAACCGGTGCAGGTCAGTGGGGTACCGCGCTTTCAATGGCGTGCTCGTATTTTGACCTTGACTGCAAGGTGTACATGGTAAAATGCTCGTATGAACAGAAGCCCTTCCGTCGTGAGGTAATGCGTACATACGGTGCGTCTGTAACTCCCTCTCCCTCGATGGAAACGGCAGTCGGACGCAAGATAAACGCCGAATTCCCCGGTACGGGCGGAAGTCTTGGCTGTGCGATCTCCGAAGCAGTTGAAGCGGCAACCTCGATGGAGGGTTACCGTTACGTTCTCGGAAGCGTACTCAACCAGGTACTCTTGCATCAGTCGATAATCGGTCTCGAATCCAAGCTCGCTATGGATAAATTCGGAATCAAGCCCGATATCATCATCGGATGTGCAGGCGGCGGCTCGAACCTCGGTGGACTTATAGCTCCCTTCATGGGCGAAAAGATACGCGGCGAGGCAGATTACCGTTTCATTGCGGTTGAACCGAAATCCTGTCCCAGCTTCACACGCGGTAAATATGCATACGATTACTGCGACACAGGTGCGGTATGTCCGCTTCAGAAGATGTACACGCTCGGCAGTGGCTTTATGCCGGCGGCAACTCATGCAGGCGGTCTGCGTTATCACGGTATGAGCTCGACACTTTCACAGCTTTACGATGACGGTCTCATGGAGGCTGTATCGGTTGACCAGACCGACGTATTCGCAGCGGCAGAAATGTTCGCACGTGTTGAGGGTACACTCCCTGCACCTGAATCGAGCCACGCAATTCGCGTTGCAATCGATGAAGCACTCAAATGCAAGGAAACCGGCGAGGAAAAGACGATATTCTTCGGTCTGACCGGTACGGGATATTTCGATATGATGTCGTATGAAAAGTTCCACAACGGTGTGATGCAGAATTACGTTCCCACCGACGAGGAAATCGAAAAGGCACTCGCGAAATTGCCGAAGGTTGAATAAAAACAATAAATAAAGAAGATCCGCTCGTTCAGAAATGATGTGAACAAGCGGATTCCTTTTTATTATTTCTTATCGTTACCGCGGATCTCGACACGTCTGATCTTACCGGAGATAGTCTTCGGCAACTCGTCAACGAACTCGACGATTCTCGGATACTTATAGGGTGCGGTGTGCGTCTTGACGTAGTTCTGAACTTCCTTCTTCAGCTCGTCACTTCCCTCTTTGCCCTTGACAAGCACGATAGTCGCCTTAACGACCTGACCGCGGATCTCATCGGGTGCTGCAGTTACCGCACATTCGAGAACATACGGAAGCTCCATGATTACCGACTCGATCTCAAACGGACCGATACGATATCCACTCGACTTGATGAGGTCATCGGTACGTCCGACATACCAGTAGTAACCGTCCTCATCCATCCAGGCAGTGTCACCTGTGTGGTAGTAACCGTCGTGCCATGCTTCCTTAGTCTTTTCATCATTGTTATAATAACCGAGATAGAGACCGCAAGGCACGTGCTCGGCAGTACGGATACAGATCTCACCCGTTTCACCGACTGCACAACGCTTTCCATCGGGATCAAGGATCTGCACGTCATAAAGCGGACTCGGCTTACCCATCGAACCGGGTTTCGGCTCCATTCCGACAAGGTTTGCAAGTGCAAGAGTAGTCTCCGTCTGACCGAAGCCCTCCATAAGTGTGATACCCGTCGCCTTGATCCACTGCTGATATACCTCGGGGTTGAGTGCTTCACCTGCAGTGTTTGAATACTTAAGACTCGAAAGATCGAAGCGAGAGAGGTCTTCCTTGATGAAGAAACGGTACATCGTAGGCGGTGCACAGAAGGTTGTGATACCGTACTTCGCAAAGAGCGGGAGAATATCGTTTGCATCGAACTTGTTGAAGTCATATGTGAAAACTGCCGCCTCGCAGAGCCACTGACCGTAGTATTTACCCCACAGTGCCTTACCCCAGCCGGTATCGGAGATTGTGAAGTGGATTCCGTCGGGATCAACATTGTGCCAATATTTAGCGGTGATAAAGTGACCGAGCGCATATTTGCAGCTGTGTGTCGCGATCTTCGGATAACCGGTTGTACCCGAGGTGAAGAACATCAGTATCGGATCATCGCCGCACGCGGTGTCCTCGGTACGCTCGTAAACATCGGAATAATTTTCAAACTCCGCAAAATCACGCCAACCGTCAAGCTGCTTCGTTTCATTCGCACTGCAAAGGATCTTGGTTTTGAGCGTTTCACATTTCGGAGCAGCAAGGTCTGCCTGATGTGCAACATCACCGTCTGCGGTACAGATGATCGCGGAAACTCCGGCCGCGTTGAAACGGTACTCGAAATCATGCTCGACCAGCAGATTCGTCGCAGGAATGATGACAGCACCCATCTTATGAAGCGCAGTTATAGTAACCCAGAACTGCCAGTGACGCTTGAGAACAACAAGCACACGGTCACCCTTCTTGATGCCAAGCGATTCAAAATAGTTCGCTGCCTTCGCGGAAAGCTTCGACATATCGCCAAATGTGAAACGGCGTTCGGTCTTATCTGCAGAGAGATGAAGCATCGCAAGCTTGTCGGGATTCTTCGCTGCGATAGCGTCAACACAGTCGAAACCGAAATTGAATTTGTCCTCGTTCTTGAAGCTGATCGAGTTAAGCACGCCCTTATTGTCAAGCGTTGTTTCTATAAAGTTTTCCCAAACCGCACCGGTCTTTTCGGCTGATACAACGGTCGGTGTCTTTTCGAGTGTAGGTGCCTCATAGTCATATGCCTTACCCTGAGCATCGATTACAACAGCTAAGAACTTGCAGTCACCATCATATGCAACCATGCCGTGAGGTGTGCCGCTGTTATAGTAGATGGAATCGCCTGCTGTAAGCACTTCAACGTGATCGTCGATCTGAACCTTGAGCTTACCCTCGAGGATATAGTCAAATTCCTGTCCCTCATGTGTCGCAAGCTTGATCGGCATATTCTGCTCATCCTCGTGATATGCCGCAGTTACAACAAACGGCTCTGCGGTCTTGTTTTTGAAAAGGGGAGCAAGATTGTTATAGTTGAAGCCCTTGCGTCTGACGATCGGAAGTCCGTCACCTGCTTTTGTAACCGAGAAGGATGACAGCGTGGGACTTGAACCCTTTAATATATCTGTGGCATCAACGCCGAAGGTCTGCGCACACTTATGAATAAAGGTGAAGCTGAAATCGGATTCGCCCGATTCAACCGCCATATACTCCTCTTCACTGACGTCAGTACGCTTTGCCATATCGGCAGTAGTGAGTCCCATGATCTCGCGCAGTGCAACAAGACGCTCTGCAATTTCTTTTAATTTGTTTTCCATGATAAAATCCTCCAAAATATTGAAATAATAAATCGGAAAGGCTTCAACCGGCGGCAATTTGACCTGAAAAAGCAAAAAACGCCTCAAAGCGGGTTACTTCCCCAAACTTTGAGACGGAATCTTTAACTATTCCGCGGTACCACTCAAATTGCGTAATTTACGCCACTTTACGGACTCCGACAAGCCCTTTGCCTTTACGCAGCATCACGTGGAAGTCTACTTGCGAAAAAATCGCGTTCAGTTCCCGGCTCGGAAGTGATTGGTCACATTGATAAATGAAGCATCGGCTCACACCGTCCGCCGACTCTCTGAAGAAACATATATCTGACCGTCTTCGTCACAGCCTTTTGTTTACGTTTAGTATTATAACACACTAAAGTGAAGTTGTCAAGAGGTTTTCGCATATATATTTTTATATATCAACATTTCAAATTATACATACCTTGACATTGCCTGAAATTTGGTGTATCATATAAATAATATAACTTGAAACGGAGAACACACATGAGTGAAAATACCAAACTCAAATGGAAGAGCGGCACACTGTTAGCACCGCTCCCTGCCGTCATGGTCAGCTGCGGAACGATGGAAAAGCCGAACATTATCACAATAGGCTGGACGGGCATCATCAATTCCGATCCCGCGAAAACATACGTATCCATCCGTCCGTCACGCTATTCTTATGATATTATCAAGGAGACGAAAAAGTTCGTCATCAACTTAACCACCGAGGAGCTTGCACGTGCAACCGATTACTGCGGCGTACGCTCAGGACGTGACGAGGATAAATTCGCAAAATGCAAGCTCACCGCAGTACCTGGACACGAGCTTGCCGACACGCCCGTTATAGCTGAAAGTCCTGTAAGCCTTGAATGCCGCGTAACCGATATCGTGCCGCTCGGTACGCATGATATGTTCGTCGCCGATATAGTTGCGGTTGATGTTTCACCGGCGCTCGTTGACGAAAAGGGCGCACTTCACCTTGAGCGTGCCAAGCTTATTGCATATTCACACGGTGACTACTTCGCACTCGGAAGAAAGCTCGGTGACTTCGGATATTCTGTTCGCAAAAAGAGCACAATAAAACGCCGTGCGGCACAAAAAAACACACGGAACAGCCAAAACCGTCCCGTTAAGAAGAAAAAGCATTAATTTTTTTCGACGGAAACAACCGTCAGAACTCCGCCGCAAACGGTGAATTTGATCTCAAATCCGGCAAACCCGAAGCCGAAAACACGGCCACTGTCCTTTGCTCTGACGGCAGGTCTCGGATCCTCGGCAAGAAGTGTAACGGCCGCCTCACGTTTATTCTCGGGCAGCTTCCGGAGCAGTTCATCCGGGAAATCGACCGTCAGCTTTGCGCCGAAAACCTCCTCGGCAAATCCACCGAGCGCATCGGGATGAGCATCCGCATACGGAAGATAAGGCTTGATATCGTAAATCGGCGTACCGTCAAGCATATCGGCACCGCTGACAATGAGTACACATCCCTCATTTGCCGTCTGCTCGACACGAACCAGCTTCACCGAAGAAAGCCCGATCGGATTCGGTCTAAACGGTGAACGAGTGGCAAAAACGCCGACACGTGTATTTCCTCCGAGCCGGGGCGGACGAACGGTTGGTGACCAATCCTCACGTATCGCCCGGGAAAACTCCCAGATAAGCCACAAATGCGACCACTGTTCAATTCCACGAAGTGACTCGGGAGAACGAAATTCCGGCTCAAACACAATTTTTGATTCAAGCATCGAAAGTATTCCGCTCTGACGCGGTATACCGAATTTATCGGGAAAATCCGTATGTATTTTCGCTATAATTTTCATAGAGAAAAACTCCAATCGAAACAGCTTGCCACATAAACGGCAGGCTTTTTTATATCAACGAAAGACGAACAAACGCATTATAAACGCCGTCCTCACCAATATCATCAGTAATCATATCAGCCGCAGACTTGATCTCGTCCGTCGCATTACCCATCGCAACGCCGACACCTGCCGCACGTATTATCGTTATATCGTTGCCGCCATCGCCTATCGCAATTGAATCGCGTACATCCGCGCCGACATATTTGAGGAGCTCTGCCATACCGTGTGCCTTATTCACGTCGGCAAGGTTGACCTCACCGCAGGTGGCAGGCATATCCTTGAAGCTGAACGGATCAATGTTATATGAATCGCCGAGCAGTTTACGCATCTCATCAAGCGTGAACTTCGAATCGTAGTATATCACCTTTTCAACATTCCCGAGCGAGTTCATGTCAGCAATCTCAACATCCCCCATAAGCGATTCCACCGATTCCTTGGCAACACCTGCACGTCCGAAAACATCGTAGATACCCTTGAGATTGCGTTCATCCGAAACAAGATGTGTCCTCAGCTGACGGCAGGAATATGCACCTGCAGTATCAAAGCAATCGGAAAGATACGCAAGGTCATTTCGCGAAAAAAACTTCGAATATATACATTCGCCGCCATAGTGTACAATAGCACCCGACGAGGAAATGATACCGTCAAAGGGGATCATCTCAAGTAACCACGGATATATCTGACCAACAAAACGTCCGGTTGAAATAATCAGCTTGTGTCCGTTTTTCTGTGCCATACGAAGTGCCGTTTCACACGACTTTGGCATCGTACAGTTAAAATCGACAAGCGTGCCGTCTATATCAAGAAAAATGTACTTCGTGCTCAATTTTTTGTGTTCACCGCATTTATCGCCGCATGGAGACCTAAAATGTAACTGTACCAGCCGAATCCGCAGATCTGACCTGCACAAACGGGCGTAATTACAGACTCATGACGGAACGCCTCACGTGCATGAATGTTCGACATATGAACCTCAATAACGGGCAGCTTTATTGCCGAAATAGCGTCACGTATCGCATAGGAATAATGTGTATACGCACCTGCATTGATTATAACAGCATCAATACCGCCGTTAGCATTTGCACGCGACGCATGAAGACGGTCAATTATCGCGCCCTCGTGATTCGATTGGTAAAACTCAACCGAAACGCCAAGCTCATCAGCCGCCTTTTCAATGCGAGAATTGATAACATCAAGCGTGTCAGCACCGTAGTGACCGACCTCACGCTCACCCGTAAGATTAAGATTCGGGCCGTTTATAACAAGAAT
The DNA here is from genome assembly GCA_017466685.1 of Clostridia bacterium. Taxonomy (GTDB): domain Bacteria; phylum Bacillota; class Clostridia; order Oscillospirales; family CAG-272; genus Flemingiibacterium. The sequence goes on along the minus strand of JAFTTS010000040.1, from coordinate 13,037 downwards.
TTTCATATTTGTGCTTTCCTTTCGAGATAATATTTCTTCATCGCCGCCGCATCCTCGGTCTGCGTTCCTGCAGATTCGCTTATAATGCGCGGCGAAAGGTTTTCTTTGATTATAGCCTCCATCAAAGGCTCAAACGGTGGCTCGAAGCCCTCGTCCATAAAACGTACATGACGCTTCTCACCCTGCTTTGTATATTCGATCTTGGAAAAATGACAGTGCATCGTCCGCGCATATTCATCGCCGAGACGTGTCGCAACCTTATCGAACACCGCACGGTAATCGTCAACGCTTATAAAAACGCCGCCTGTCGGAGTTTCCCCGATATCATCAAAGACACCGCTTAAAGAGCGTCCGCGACAGTTGAGATGACCGAAATCGACAACAGGATAAAGCCGCTTGTCAAGCTTACAGAGCGTCAGCACCTCGTCAAGCGTACCGAGCTGATTGAGCTTACCCATAGTTTCAAGTCCGATACGAATGTTTATGTCGCCGATATCCTCAAGAAGCTTATATAACGTATCCGAAGCAAAGTCCATCGCCTCGGCACGGCTGATCTTACCTGCACTTCCCGTGTGCACAACAACTGTGTCCGCACCGAGACATTCCGCCGCCCAAAGGCTTTTTTTAATGTAACCGATACTGTTAAGACGCTTTTCAAGCTCGACACTCGAGAGCGAAATAAAGTACGGCGCATGAAGCGACATTAATATCCCATGCTTTTTCGCTTCCTCGGCAACCTTGCGAAGTGACGCTTCACCTGCAGTGATACCGTGTCCGCACTGATATTCATAAGCATCAACACCCTTTTCGGCAAGCCATCCGGGAGCCTCATGTGTGTGCTTTTTTCCTTCTTCAAAGAAGCTTTCCGAGCTTCCCGCAACGCCAAATTTTGCGTCTGACATAATATATCCCCTTTATTTTATAAGATCAAAAGCCCGCTTGCAGGCATCCTCATCGGGAAGTATACCCGACCATTTTTCAAATGCAACCGCACCCTGATAAACGAGCATCCAAAGTCCGCTCACCGCCGAAAGTCCACGTTCAGCGGCACGCTTTAAAAGCTTCGTTTCAAGCGGATTGTAGACAGCATCAATAACCATCGAGCCGTCACGCATTTCATCAACAAACGAAAGCGATGGAAATTCCGGCTTACCGCTCATTCCGAGTGCAGTGCAATTTATGAGAATGTCACATTCCCTCGCCGCCAGACAAAGTGAGGCTTCGTTCTCAAGCTCTAAACATTCACAGTCTGTCTCGAGCATATCACGAAGCGCAAACGCAGCATCGAGAGTGCGATTGAGAATCGTTAACTTTGCACCTGCGTTTTTGAGGGAAAGTGCCACCGAGCGAGCCGCACCGCCTGCACCGAGAAGCGTCACACGTTTACCTTTAACGCAGTCCGCGTACGGCTTGTCAACCTCACCGTATCCGCGTCGGACAGTCAGAAGTATGCCAACTCCGTCGGTCGTGTCTGCATAAAGCTTGCCGTTCTTTATCGAAACGGTGTTCGCAGACCAGAGCGTTTTTGCTTCGTCCTCGATGTAATCTGCCATGTGTGCCATATCTGTTTTAAGCGGCATTGTACAGTTGAAGCCGTCATATCCCTCTGCCATAAGTTTGCGGACGGTTTCTTCAAGAGTGTCACAGGTTGTCTCAATGCGTTCATATGAAAAATCCGCGATACCGCAGTCACGTGCGAAGGAATTTTGCAGCTGCGGTGAACGGCTGTGTGCGATCGGTGAACCAAGCACCGCAAGTCTTAATTTATTTACCATTTTTATCTTCTCCCGATACATTTGTCGGCTTTTTTATAGCGAGCTTTATTTTATAGAAATTCATCATGTCGGCAATTCCCTGCCCAATCTCCTCGACCGAAAAATCTGCATCCTCAAGCTCTTTTTCTTCAAGCATTGAGAGATGTGCGTAAAAATCAAGTGCGATCGCCATATAAACCGGCTTTCTGCGGTCAAACGAATCAAAAAGCAGATTTTCCGCCGTGTTTATTTTCCTCTCTTTGGTGAGCGAGCGAACACGCGATAGTATGATACCCTCTGCACTCATCGGCGGTATCGCTCCGTCGGGAATTATCGGTGAATCCTTGCGAAACATCATCGCCGCAAGCATTTTTGTGAGATTGTAAAATTTAGTCATCATGATCCCTTTCGCTTATAATATAACCGCAAAAACGGTTTTTCAAGCAGTCTTTTCGCACGGAAAAAGAGTGTGCGCTTATCCTTTATCGGCGGCACTAAAAATGCACGCATCCCTGCACGCTTACCTGCCCAGACATCGGTGAAAAGCTGATCGCCGACGCAAGCTGTATTTTTTTCGGTCGTACCCATGTGCGCCATAGCTTCACGAAGATACTTACGTGACGGTTTCCCTGCCTTCGCATGAAAATAACATCCGAGTCCATCACAAAATTCTTCAACACGCGGCGCATGATTATTGGACACAAACGCCGTCTGTATTCCTGCATCATGCATATCATCAAGCCACGCGGCAACGCTCTCGGTCGGCTTCGGATCGTCGTATGTAACGAGTGTATTATCGATATCGAGTATCAGTGCGGCGATACCTGCCTCGCACAGTGCCTTCGGTGTGATTTCGTAAATATCTTTATATATATGAGTTGGGAGTAATTTACCAAACAATTGTCTTTTCCTCCGTGGTGTATTGCATATACAATTATTTTATCATATTTAACGCTATATGGCAAGTAGGTTTTCGTAAATTATTTTGCCTATGACGAAAAAGAAGCCGCCGCATATTTCAGCGACAGCTCCGTTTGTATTCATTTATGCAGTTACAATACTTGCATCAGCGTGAAGATTCAGATATTCAACCGCTTCCTCGCGCATCTTGTATTTGAGAATCTTACCTGCCGCGTTCATCGGGAAGCCTTCAACGAAACGGATATATCTCGGGCACTTGTGCTTTGCCATATTTGCAAGGCAGAACTCCTTGATCTCCGCCTCCGAGGATTCTTCACCCTCGTTTAGAACGATACAAGCCATGATCTCCTCGCCGTACTGCTTGTCGGGAACGCCGATAACCTGAACATCCTTTACCTTGGGATTCGTATAAAGGAAGTCCTCGATCTCCTTGGGATAAATGTTCTCACCGCCGCGGATGATCATATCCTTTATACGTCCCGTGATCTTGTAGTAACCATCGGGAGTACGTCTTGCAAGGTCGCCCGAGTGGAGCCAGCCTTCGGAGTCAATTGCCGCCGCAGTTGCTTCAGGCATCTTGTAGTAACCTTTCATGATGTTATAGCCGCGTGCACAGAATTCTCCGTCAACGCCGTCGGGAACCTCCTCGCCCGTTTCGGGATCAACGATCTTCGTTTCAACGCCGAAGATACTCTGTCCAACAGTCGTACAGCGAAGCTCAATTGGGTCGGTGGTCTTTGACATAGTGGTTGCAGGAGAAGCCTCGGTCTGACCGTAAGTAATGCAGATTTCAGGCATATTCATCTTTTCCACAACCTCTTCCATGACCTTGATAGGACACGGAGAGCCTGCCATGATACCTGTTCTCATATGCGAGAAATCGGTCTTTTCAAAATCCTCGTGACCGAGCATCGCAATAAACATTGTCGGAACACCGTGGAATGCGGTTATCTTTTCCTTATTGATGCAGGCAAGACCCTTTTTGGGAGAGAACGCAGGAATAGGCGACATGGTAACGCCGTGTGTCATAGACGCGGTCATCGCAAGCACCATTCCGAAGCAATGGAACATCGGAACCTGGATCATCATTCTGTCTGCAGTGGAGAGATCCATACAGTCGCCGATGGCCTTACCGTTGTTTACAACATTATAGTGTGTTAACATAACGCCCTTCGGGAAGCCGGTCGTACCCGATGTGTACTGCATATTGCAGACATCGTGCTTGTTTATCATTGCGGCACGGCGCAGAACAGCGTCAATAGGAGTTTTGTCGGCAAATGCGATAGCCTCATCCCATGTAAGACAGCCCTTCTGTTTTGATTCAACGGTAATTATATTACGAAGGAACGGAAGCTTTCTTGAGTGAATCGGTTTGCCGGATTCATGATTTTCAAGTTCGGGAATGAGAGTTTTTATAGCACCGATATAGTCAGAATCCTTAAAGCCGTCGATCATAACAAGAGTATGCGTGTCAGACTGACGGAGCAGATATTCGATCTCGTGAATTTTGTAGGCAGTGTTTACGGTAACAAGAACCGCACCGATCTTTACAGCTGCCCAGAAAGTTATATACCACGCAGGAATATTGGTAGCCCAAACAGCGACGTGGTCACCCTGCTTTACACCAAGTGAAATAAGTGCACGCGCAAACGTATCAACATCATCACGAAATTCGGGATATGTTCTGGTATAATCACATTCGGTGTAACGGAATGCATACTGATCCGGAAATTCCTCACACATACGGTCAAGCACTTGCGGGAAGGTAAGGTCGATTATTGTTTCCTTGGGCCATACATAATTACCGGTACCGCGATTATTGGGTATAAGATGACCTGCGGCATGAGAGGCACCAAGATACTGCTCCATAAAATGAGCGAAGTGAGGGAAAACGATAACTGCATCGGAAAGATCGGGAGCATACTGCTTGAGCCATTCAAGAGAAATGTATCCCTCATAGTTAAGCGACCGCAAAGCATCCATGTAGCTTTCCATCGGAGGAAGATCACCCTCGCCAACCAATTTATAAACTACCTCATCGCCCTCCATAACGGAGTCCTTGATATGTACGTGCTTTATATATGCACCGAGATTCGTTATAGTAGTCTCGGGAAGCTCGCCCTTGAAGCGGTATGGGTGGTTGAAATCCCACAGTGCCGCAACATTATCGCTTGCAACTCTCGAAAGCACATCGGCAAGTCTCGCGGTATCGGAGTAAACACCGTTGGTTTCAACAAGCAGAGTTACCCCTGCTTCTTCTGCAATAGGCGCAAGAAGCTTCAAAGGCTCGATAACTAACTCGTCATCGAAATCGGTGGTTGGTGCAACAGTGAGATCACCGAGCACACGGATGTAAGGAGTGCCGAGTTCCTTTGCCAGTTCGATATATTCCTTAAGCTCTGCTATCGCCTCGTCGTGCTTGTCTGCAAAGCGAAGGGCGCATCCGGACGAAAGGCAACAGATTTCCAACTTTAGTTTGCGAAGCTGCTCCTTTGTTTTTGGGAGATTTTTAGCACAGAAGGGAGAATCGCTCACGGAAAAAATATTATTTCCGAGTCCGCGCATTTCAATTCCGTGAAAACCGAAATCTTTTGCAAGGGAACAAATGTCTGTCCACGAAAAATCCGGACAGCCGAGTGTTGAAAATGCGATCTTCATAGGGCATTTATCCTTTCTTGAGTGATCGCCGCAAAGTTCCGTGGCAAGCGGAATTACGACGGTTCTTATAAAACAATAAAAACATTTTTATTATATCACAAAACGCTGATTTTTACAAGTGGTATTTTCGCTTTTTATCAGAATAAACCTCAAAAGTTCTTTGTTACATTTGAACAAACCCGTTGTCATACACAAACGCCTTCATATTACGGCGGTCAATAACGTATTTCCTCATTCCCTCCCGCACCTCAAGCGCAGGTGCAAAATAGGTTATACCATGCTCATCGGCATACTTCATAAAGCTCCGTTTTAAGTCACCCTCACCGCGCTTCAATTCATATCCTCCGATAATCGGCGGCGATAGCTTCTGGCTCGTCAAAAAATCAAGTGTAAGCAATTCCGAAAGCTCACGGTCATCGCCATTATGCATATGACGGTACAGCATCTCATAGGCACGCGGCTGTGAAAGCTCGGTAACACGCACACCGTCAGTGCAAAAGCCCTCCGCAAGCAGATTCAAAGCACCAAACGGCGACTCATACCGCGACATTATAAGCTCCATCGAACGCATAAAGGCATGAGTGCAGTAACGCTCACAAAGCTCATCGATCTCATGTAAACGGCAAAGCTCATCAAATGTGAGGCAATCGGTCGCAAGCACCTCGTAAGGCGGCTCGTCCGAATATACACAGCCGAATTTTTCCGCATCGCGTCGCAGCTTTGATCCGCGAAGTAATTTAAGGAATCCGAGCTGGAGCATATCACATCTGCCGTAAAGGGCGTCAAACGAATGCGCAAAGCTCACCATATCCTCTCCCGGAAGTCCTGCGATAAGGTCGGCGTGAATGTGCATATTCCCCATTTTGTGAAGCCGCGTGATATTTTCGATAAGCTGTTTCGTTTCGGGTGAACGGTCAACACGGCGCAAGGTATCGGGATTGGTCGATTGAACGCCGATCTCAAGCTGTATCTTACCGCACGGGAACAAAGACAAAAGTTCAAATGATTCCTCGTCAAGAAGCTCGGCACAGATTTCGAAATGATAGTTTTTTGTGTATTTTTCGGACAGTAATCCTCGCCATATAGCCTTTGCACGCTCACGGTCAAAATTAAAGGTACGGTCAACAAATTTGATTATCTTTATGTGATCGATATTTTCAAATTCCGCAAGCTCGGCAAGTGTCACCTCGGCACTTTTCGCACGCACCTTACCGCTCATCGCCGAAAGACAGTATGCACATCTGAACGGACATCCGCGTGAGGATTCATAGTAAACGACACGTGAGCCCTCATTCATCTCATCGGGAGTATAAAGCATTCCCTGCTCTGTAAATTCAGCGTATATTCCGCCGTCAATGATACGCGGCAAAGTGTCACCGTCCGCATACATTCCGGCAAGTGTGACAAATGCCGTCTCGCCTTCACCTGTGACGATACAGTCAATATACGGATGAGATGACAGTATCTCCTCGCAGTCAAACGAAACCTCAGGTCCGCCGAAAACGATCAGCGCATCGGGACGCAGCTTTTTAAGGTTAGCCGCAAACTCACACAGCTCACGCATATTCCATATGTACGCGGAAAAGCCGTAAATATCGGCATCGGCATTTACAAGAGCTTCGAGCACACGACGTTTTTTATCCTTGATACTAAACTCGGCAATGTCACAGCAAAAGCCCTGTGCAGTAAGACTTTTTCGTATGCATCTGACAGCAAGATTCGTATGTGTATATGATGAATTGAGCGCAAAAAGCAGTATTTTTGGCATGGTTTACTCCGTAGATAATATAAAATATACCGGCTAACCGTGGGAGATAGCCGGCAGTTTTTTGAAATGAATGAAATTGCGTTTATTGCTTCGAGTCGCCTTAAGACTTCTGATTCTCGCAAAGAGCCTTCGCAAGCTCGCAAATATCACGCGTGGAATTGGGCTTTGCAATAAGGTCGATCGCGGCCTGCATAACCTCAATACGCTTCGGATTCGCAAGGAGCTGATATATAACCTCGTCAATCGGGCTTGTGACCGTAACAGCCATTGCAACGCCGTTGTTCGTAAGAAATTCCGTGTTGCGATCCTCCTGTCCCGGAATCGGATCAATGATAACCATCGGCAGACGTTTAGCCATAGCCTCCGATGTGGTAAGTCCGCCCGGCTTTGATATGATACAGTCGGATGCGTCCATCAGCTTGTCAACGTAATCAACAAAGCCGAGATTGAGTATGCGTTTTTTGGTTTTAAGCGCATCGATACGTGACTTCGCGGTCTGATTGTTTCCGCAGACGGTAATGATCTGAAAATCATACGGTACACTGTCAAGCGCCTTAACCGTTTTTTCAATGTTGCCGTAGCCCATGCTTCCGCTCATCAGAAGAACTGTACGGGTATTGATATCAAGACCGAGTTCGGCACGTGCCTGAGCCTTTGAACGGGAGTTATCGGAAAATTTCGGATGGATCGGAATACCCATCGGAAGGATCTGAGATTCCTTGAAGCCTTTTTTGAGAGCCTGTGAAAAGAGCTGCTCATTCGGAGTTACAACAAAATCAAGATTACATCCCTCTTCCCAGTAAGGATGGAACATAAAATCGGTCAGAACGCCTATAGTTTTCGCGCGCAGCTTTCCTTTTTTCTTCATAACGTCAAGGATGATGGCAGGGAAAATATGTGTACATATAATAACGTCCGGATCATACTCGGCAATATACTTCGCAAGCTTTTTGCTCATGATCCTGCCTGCAGTACGGGTCGGAGAATATTCAGTTGACGACTTATTGCGTTTTTCGGCAAGACGGTAACCGCCCTTATAAACGAGCTTGGCATTTTTAGCCATGAGCAGATAACCGCGCGACACGGCTTCTCCGAGTGCATGACTTAAATATTCAAAGGTGTCGAGCATCTCTGCGTGACATCCGATCGATTCAAGATGTGCACATATAGCTTTCGCGGTTGCGTTATGTCCTCCGCCGGCGGTGATCGATAAAACAAGAGCTTTCATTTGTTACCTCACAAATCTGTTTTCAGCTGAAAAATACGTACCACTTATATTTTACAACTTTTTTTCGCAAAAATCAATACCTTGACAAAATCTTTTATTTATGATATACTGATTGTTAGCATAAAAAGAAAGATGAGGAAAGAAGCATTCATGAAAATATTGAACCACGATATTGTATATTCGGGTCAAAACACACCTGCATTGTCAAGCTGTGCGTTTCCGTCGATATGTCAGCTCCACGACGGTACAATCCTCGCATCCTTTAAGGGCGCCGAAACAAAAGGTCCATACAATAAAACAGACCGAGCTGTAGTATGTATTTCAAAGGACAACGGCAAAACGTTCGGTGATCCTATAGAATTTTTCACTCCCCCGATGGTTGACGGAAAAGCAACAACTCTTCGTCTTATATATCTTGTCGAGGTCGCTCCGGATAATCTTCTCGCTGTCGTAAACGCAGTGGATGCAACGATGGAAGCACTTCCTTATTATAACGAGGAAACTGAGGGACTCAAGGACACATATATCATGGTATCCCACTCGGCTGACAGCGGCAGGACATGGACACCGCTCGAAAGAGTTCAGGTGAAAACCTTTTACGATATGCCCATGCCGCTTACAGGTGCACCGTTTATAACAGCAGACGGACGCATCGGCATACAGTTCGAGGTCAATAAGCCTTATTATGAAACCGAGTATTGGGTACACCATAGTGCAGTCGTCTACTCTGCAGACGGCGGATACACATGGGGTGACGAGGTGGTCATAACCGACTGCCCTACCGTATATTATTGGGATCAGCGTCTTGACGTTTTAGCTGACGGCCGTGTCGCGGATATCTTCTGGACATTCGACCGTAATAAGGGCGACTATATCAATATACATCAATGCATGAGCACAGACGGCGGACGTACATTCAGCGAGCTCGCAGACACAGGACTTGTCGGACAGCCCGGAAATATCGTCGACGGTAATGACGGTGAGCTTATCACAATTTACATTAACCGTGACAGTGTACCGATAATCAAGCTTGCAAAGAGCAAAGGCGGCGGCAAGACCTGGGAAGATGCGCTGACCGTATTCGATTACGGCGCAAACACCAAGGGTAAGCAAAACACCGGTATGAATGATGTATGGAGTGAAATGGCGGCATTTTCGGTCGGACATCCGTTTCTTAAACGTATGCAGGACGGTACACTCTGGGCATACTTTTACAGCGGTCCGTCCACACACCGTACCGACTTCCACGTTGTAAAAATTGAGCTTTAAATAAAAAAACGCGTCTGTCATATCAGGCGGACGCAAATATGCGCTTGTGGCGGAATTGGCAGACGCGCCAGACTTAGGATCTGGTGTCCCCGACGTGCAGGTTCAAGTCCTGTCAAGCGCACCATAGAATAACCTTATCTTTGATAAAACAAGGTGAGGTTATTTTATTAAGCAGATTTTCAAAAACACAGATTTGATCTTGCTTTTTTGAGGCAGGTCACATCAATCAAGCGAAAGAGAGCTCTTATGAAAAAACTTTCAGCCCTGATACTTTGTCTCACCTTAAGCGCAGTATCCTTTTCAGCCTGTTCGCCAAGTGTTGACTGGTCATCAGTTATAACCAACACCCCTCCACACACCGACTATCCGCAGGACAGTTACGTGCAAAAAGAAACAGAAACAGGCACGAAAACAATATCCTCCCTGCAGGAATTGGTTACATACTTAAACGATATGAGAGCCGAGGGTATATACGTCACTGATGTACGCTATACAAATGAGCTGACAGACAGCGATTTCAGCCTGCTCACAGACTGTATTCCTGCGATCAGTGTTGCGTATAGCGCTGTCGGAAACGAATATGAGTTCACACTGACTCCGTTTGTCGGAGACCGTATTGTGAAAGCGCATTTCAGTAACGACCTTTCGGGACTGAATCCGGAGGAAATCGAGGTCCTGCGAATTGCCGAGCAGATGGTTTTCGAAGCAAAAGGAATGACCTCTGACAGAATCGAGCTTGAGCTGATACTTCACGATATGTTGACCGAAAAAATAACATATTACACAGCTAATGTCACTTCCGACAGCGGTGACGATCCTCCTCGATTCCGCACGGTCACCGGTGCATTACTCGACGGACGTGCAAACTGCATGGGTTATTCCGACGCATTTTATACGCTCGCAACCATCGCCGGCTTTGAGGTGGACCGAATGAGCGTCGTGTCCGATGACGGTATGCCGCATATGGTCAACACCATTAAGCTTGACGGCGCCTGGTATGTTGTGGACGTCACATATGATGACAGTGACAGCGACACCGCGAATATGTACCCTCATTTCAACGCAGGACTCGATATGTGCGGTTCTATATCATGGAATCCGATGGCGGAATACCGTCCGATTGCAAAGGTGAGTAACCATAACTACTATTATAATATGAAGAACGATTCCCCTCTCCATAACTATCAAAAAATGCACACCACACTTTCCTCTCTTGCCGAAACCGCAATTTACGAATATGGCAACAATAACCGCACAGTGATACAGCTCATGGTGACAAATCAGGAGTTAACCGGAGACGAGATCACCTCTGCCATTTATGAGGCAAGCGACAGTATAACACACGCCTTCTCCTATAGTATTATCTACGACACCCTCGGCGGACACACTTACGTCACCGTTCAGTTTTCCTGACTTAATGTAATACAAACAAAAACAACCGTAAAACTTTAATCTTACGGTTGTCTTTTTATATATCTGAGCTTATATTCTCATTGCCTTGTCAACGCCGAGACAGCAGAGTATCGCCTGTGCATCTGTGCGAAGACCAAGCTCACGGTTGAGATCCTCCATAACACGGTCGCGTATCGTGTCGGGAACGAGAATGGCAACAATCTCACGCTCCTCTTCAAGCGTTTTACCGAGAAGCTCAGCTGCCTCGTTGTCAGCAAGATTTGCACGGATCACGGTACCACCCGTTGCACCTGCAGCACGTGCCACCTTCATAACTTCATCGGCACATCCGCGGTTAACTGTGGCAAGCACCAAGCTGTGTTTGTATTCGTTTTTCATCGCCGTGTCCTCCTGTTTAGTAATAGATTCGGCCGGACGTGTAACCATTATAGCCGTCAGATTGTTTATCGCCGTAAGCGGCATTATCATCATGATTCCGTGTCCGCCGCGGCGTGTCGGATCGCTCTCCATTTCGGATGCAAACTGTTCCGCCGCACGTTTTGCCGCAAGGCTTATAACAATATCCTTGTCACGCGAGCCAAGTCCGAGTATATCCATCGTCTCCGAGGATGCTGTTCCCTGTCCGACTGAACGGAAGTGCCATTTGATCTGATGGGAATCCAGTCTTTCGATAATTTTTGCGCCTTCTCCACGCTTTGTGATCGTCAGAAGCAGCATTATACGTTCCATTATGCAGCCTCCTTTTCGTCATCAAAATAAACAATACAGTCGGAAATATTCGCAAGGTCTGCAACTGCCTTCTTGTGCTTTGCTTTTCGGCGAAGCTCGGCAATAAGACCGATGCACTGAATCGTAATAAGCGGTGTTATCGCAACCATCGCAACGATACCGAAGGCGTCCGTCATAAGATTTCCGCCAACCGCCGTACAAGCTCCCATTGCAAACGGAAGCAGGAATGTTGTCGTCATAGGACCGCTGGCAACTCCACCCGAGTCAAACGCAACGCCCGTATAAAGACGCGGAACAAAGAAGCTGATCGTGAGCGAAATGAGGTAACCACCGATCATGAACGGAAGCAGCGGTATGCCCGTCAGCACACGAAGCATCGCGATACCGACCGAGAACGCCACACCGACCGACAGACCGATACCGATGGTTTTCTGCGTGATAGTACCGTTTGAAATTTCCTCAACCTGCTTTTTAAGCACGTGCACGGCAGGCTCGGCGGCAACGGTGAACCATCCGACCAGCATACCAACGGGAATAAGAATATATCGGAACTCCGTTTTCGCAAGCACCTCGCCGATCAACTGACCTGCAGGCATGAAAGCAACATTTGCGCCGGTTAAGAAAAGTACAAGTCCGACATATGTATAAACAAAACCGATAATCGCCCTCGGAAGTGCATTACCGTGGAAACGACGGAAGATGAGCTGAAACAGTATAAACACCGCAACGATGGGCGCAAACGCAATCAGCATCTCATATGCATAATGCGGAAGCTCATTTGCGATCATCCTGAAGGCATCCTGAGTTGTATGTATATCGGCAATAGTCGAGGTAGTCGCCGAAGCTTCGGGAGTATAGACGATCGAAAGTATCAGCACGGACATGATCGGTCCAACGCTCGCAAAAGCAACCGTACCAAAGCTTTCATCGCTGTTATGTGAACCGCCGACGGTCGCCATACCTGCACCGAGCGCCATAATGAACGGAACGGTGATAGGACCTGTTGTAACTCCACCCGAGTCGAACGCAGCCGGGATAAAATCTGCCGGAGCGAACATTGCAAGTATCATTACAATAATATAAAACGCAATGAGCAGATAATTGAGTCTGAAGCCGAACTTTGTACGCAGCATCGAAACCACGATAAAGAGTCCGACACCAACGGCAACGAACATGATCAGAACCATATTCGGAACAGAGGGGATCTGCTGTGCAAGCACCTGTAAATCAGGCTCCGCAATAGTGATAAGAACACCCATCACAAAGCAGCAGATAAGGTTAAGCCAAGTCCGTTTCG
>JAFTTS010000039.1 GCA_017466685.1 Clostridia bacterium | reverse complement strand
CCGATACCCTGCAGGGAAGTATCATCAAAGAGCTCAATATAAAGGCTTCCGCTTCCCTCAATGATCAGGTCAGTGCTGCCCCATTTGTAAATACCGGTGTTATCGTATGCGGTATCGGTAAGAACGATACTGTTGTCACCGACCAGAACGATGGTCAGATCACCGCTCAGATCGGAAGCATATATACCGCATGAGGCAAGACTTGATGGCGTGGGAGTAGTGATCTCGGCATCGGTCAGCGTCAGAGTACACGTGTCGGGATCGTATACCGCCGTTCCGTCGCCACAGTCAATTGCATGGTCATCTTCACCGTTAACAAGGTCGATACCGTTTACTATGACCTTGCCGGGGAGAAGCTCTGCATACGTCGCCGTAACGGTAACATCATGTGCTGGCATGGCGAACGTGGTGGTGCTTGCTTTACTGTCGGCAAAGGTCACGCCGTCGTTACTTGTCCAGCCTGCAAACTTCATTCCGCTTTCGGGAGCGTCTGCCGTAATTGTGACAGTCTCATTTTCTTCGTATTCGCCGCTGCCCGTACCCTTATCAACCGTTACGGCGTAGGTGGTTTCTGCCGCACTCGCCGCAAGAGTAAAGCCGGGCAATATTCCCACAACCATAACAATAGCGAGAATCACACTTAAAATTCGTTTTTTCATAATAAATTCCTCCCTCGGAGATTGGTTTCACATAAATTTATTCGCGGCTGTACCCGATTTATAAATTTTTGCAATTTAATTATATCGCATGCCGTCTCCTATTTTCAATGGTTTTTCAAAAAATTTACATTTTTCAACCGATATTTTTTACGCAGATAATTCGATAAATCATAAAAACCGCCGCACCAAAAAGCGATACGCCTTATGGCACGTAAAAATTGACCATAAGGCGTAGTTTTATGAATTTAATTTACTGATGACATTCACACCAAACTTGTTTTCTTAAGCACCAAATTACTGATGCTGCCAAGTCCCACACTGAACAGCACACCGCCTATAAAGCACAGACCGACATTCAGTATCGTGGAGACGAGAGGCGTGATCATGGAAAACATCATAAAGAGAAGCATACCGCCGCCGAGCGAGCCGCAGATGGAAAGCCATGCCTTCTGCTTTGCCGCGACGCTGATCAACGTGAAGATCGAAATAAACACAGGCACAAGCAGTATCTTCGCAAGCATACACATAAGAAGATTCCCTGCAGTCAATCCGTGCAGATCAAACGAAAGTCCTGCAATCATACCGCCGAGCACCGTTCCGATAAAATAAGCGATCAGCATAAGCACACCGCATATAAAACCGACAAGCGTTTTGGAAATAACATAATCTCCCTTACGAACTCTGACCGTAAAGAGATTTTTGGCATATCCGCTTCTGAAATCATCCGAGATAAAGAGACAGATAAACACACAAACGAGCATGAACACCATATTTATATTGCACATAGCGAACACCTCAGTACCGCCCATTGCTTCACCGCCCGGGAGCGTTCCGAGATTTTGCCATGCATTTTCGGGCCCTTGCATCACCGTTTGCACACCGGTCTGAGGATCGACGGAAACCGAGCCGTCCATCATCGCCATCATAACCGTCATAAGTATCGGCATCACGAGAGCGCAGGCGATCATAATATAAAAGACACGTGACCTGAGCATTCTCAAAAAATCGACCTTCAGCATACTTTTCATACGTTTTGAAAAACCGAAGCTTTTAAAAATCGCTGCCCTCTCCATCATTTTTTGCCTCCCTTCATCAGATCGATATAATATTCCTCAAGACCGATCTTATCCTCTCCAACCTCGGTAACACAAATGCCGTTTTCATAGAGATAGCTTACGATCGCCTCGGCAGTCGTCGGATCGTAAACGCGGATATATCCTGCCTCGTCCTCCTCGATACGGGAATACTTACGCTCGAGAAGTGTTTTCGTACGGTTCATATCACCTGATTTGAGTGCCACATATGTACGGCAGCTTGCGTCAAGCTCTGCGGCTGTCATTTCAACGATCATTTTTCCGTGACGGATGATACCGTAATGCGTTGCAACCTTTTGAAGCTCACCGAGCAGATGTGAGGATACAATGATACTGCGCTTGCCATCCTTTACGATATCAAGAAACACCTCACGCATAATTCTCATACCGTCGGCATCAAGACCGTTGAGCGGTTCATCGAGGACAAGCAAGGTGGGCTCACCAAGCAGTGCCATCGCAATACCGACTCTCTGCTTCATACCGAGAGAACAGTTTTTATATTTGTTTCCTGCCGCACCCTCCATTCGGACTGATTTTAGAATCCTTACAACCTCTTTTTCCGGATTGCGGATACTCAAGTTCGCCGCCTGTAGCATCATGTTGTCAAAAACGGTAAGCCCGGGAAAGCAGCCGGGAGATTCTATCAGCACGCCGACCTTGGCTCTTACGTTTATATCGGTATAGTCCTTACCGTAAAGCTTGATCGAACCGCCGCCCGTCGGTATCAGACCGCATATCATTTTCTCGGTGGTTGATTTACCCGAGCCGTTTTCGCCGATAAAGCCGTAAATCGAGCCCATAGGTACGGTCATATCAAGACCGCAGACCGCTTTTTTTGAGCCGAAGTTTTTGGAAAGATTTCTTATTTCAACTGCGTTCATTTTTCGCCCTCCATCAATATACGTCACTGTGCGAAAGGAGCTTTGTTCCAAGGAAATTATATATAACCGTCCACACAGCCGACACGGTAATACAGGTGATCAGTGTTCCGATACCGCTCGCAAGACTTGCATTGACCGATGCACCGTAAAGGAAGATATTGAGAAAAGATGTCGGAAGCGAAAGGCTCTCAACAACCGCAGCCGCACCGATGATAAGTATGCCCGTACCGAAGAAGAAGGACGATGCAATGGAAACGCCGAAATATTTTCTGAATATTACGTTTAAGAAGGTGTAAAGACTTGCCCAACCGAGACTCATTATCATCTTGCCGAGAATCGCGATAATCAGTGAACCGATATTCACGGAAGTGTCATAACCGACGAGTAATCCGCCGAGAGTGCCGCCGATGAAATATGTGATACACATACACGCCATGGCAAACGCACAGACAAGGCTCTTTGAGATCATATAGTCCTGCTTTTTAGCATGAGTTGTGAAAAGCTGTTTAACGTATCCCGACTTATAATCGTGACCGATAAAGATCGAAACCATGATACCGCCGAAGATAAAGACCATGTTCATATTGGCATAATCGGCGATGGTTTCGATGACGTAAAGCGACTTTGATGCGGCTATTATCTGCCATACGTTTGAATAAAGCGGCTCCATGGTGTTTCCGTTCTGATCGGGCATCATTGTCATTGCAGACACCATTGCCGGGATGATCGCCGCAACTGCGAGGAAGATATAAAACAAAGGAGTGTGAAAAAGGCGATAAAAGTCAACGCCGAGCATACCCTTGATTCGCGTCTTGAAGCTCGGAGACTCAAACTTTAATTCCCGTGTCATTTTATTCGCCCTCCTTCTTTGACATAAGCTCAATATAATATTCCTCAAGACCTACCTTGTTCTTTTTGATCTCGCTGACGATATGTCCGTTTTTCATTAAATAATAGACAATGGCGGCAGTATCGTCCACATCGAAAATACGTATATGACCGTCACCTGCGCGAACATCCGCAAACCTTTCGGATAAAGCTCTTACAGCACCTGCAGTATCCCTTGTTTTAAGCGTTGTGAACACCTGTGCACGGCTGTCCATATCCTTCGCCGAAAGCTCCATGATCATCTTACCCTGCCGAATGATACCGTAATGGGTTGCGATCTTTTCAAGCTCACCGAGGATGTGAGAGGAAATAAGTACAGTGCAGCCGAGGTTTTTCGTAATATCAACGAGAATCTCACGCATGATACGCATACCGTCTGTATCAAGACCGTTGATCGGTTCATCGAGAATGAGAAGCGCAGGATCACCGAGCAGTGCCATTGCGATACCGATTCTCTGCTTCATACCGAGAGAACAGCTTTTGAATTTGATGCCTGCACTATCCTCCATACGAACGATCTTCAGTACACGTTTTATTTCATCATCGGGATTTTTAAGACCAAGATTGATGGTCTGCATACGAAGATTCTGATAAACACTCGAGCCGGGGAAACAGCCTGCATTCTCAATAAGCGCACCGACTCTGACGCGTACACCGGGATCATCGTGAGGTCTGCCAAACAGCTTTATTTCTCCGCCGTCGGCAACAAGATGTCCGCAGATGAGCTTTTCTGTTGTGGACTTACCGGAGCCGTTTTCGCCGATGAAGCCGTAAATCGCACCAACGGGTACGGTCATATCAAGGTGATCGACCGCATACATTCCGCGAAAGCTCTTTGAAAGATTTCTTATCTCAATAGCGTTCAAGTTCCTATCTCCTTTGGTTATATAAATTTCATTACATCATAGGGGCAAAAATGCGAATAATTGATCTTAATATGCTTTCTATAAGACTTGTTTTCAGCATTTCCGGCGTGATACGCACAGATTTCGCCAGAGTATCATTTATATCCGCACGCAAATCATGTATACAGTCACATTTGTACATCCACACGCCGTTCTCGAAATGATGCACCAAGGAACGATAATCAAGATTGATCGTACCTATCATGGCAATCTCGTCATCAGCGAGGTAACTTTTGGCGTGTATAAAACCCGGCTCGTATTCGTAAATTTCAACACCTGCATCTATCAACCGACGATAAAAGCTGCGTGTCATACTGAAAACCAGCTTCTGATCGGGAATATGCGGCACAATGATCTTAACATCCACTCCGCGTAGGGCTGTGTTTTCGATATCCTGACAAAGATCGTTATCAATGATGAGGTACGGAGACGTCATATACACCGATTTCGTCGCTCCGTAAAGCATATTCTGAATAACGCTCTTGCCAACGTTCCGCTTATATATCGGATTAGGACCGTCGCCGAACGTAACTATCCATCCGTCCTCACCGCTATTTTTAATACACGGATATAGATCCACTCTCTCAGACGGAATCGCACGGACATTAATACCCCAATCCACCCAAAAAAGCTTTGTCAGTCCCCAAACAGCTTCTCCCTCAAGACGTACGGCAGTATCCTTCCAATGTCCGAAGCGTACTGTTTCATTTATGTATTCATCTGCAATATTCACACCGCCGGTGTACCCGATTTTTCCGTCGATTACGAGAATCTTTCGGTGACTGCGGTTATTGAAT
>JAFTTS010000038.1 GCA_017466685.1 Clostridia bacterium | reverse complement strand
ATCATGTAATTAATACGAAGCAAAGAGGCTAAGACTCTTTTTGGTTGTGACTTTGTTGTAAAATCCCCTGAAAACAATAAAAATGAAAAAATCAAGCTTTTGCAAATAACAGATATGCAGATTATAGATTCGGAGCAGCGACGAACTTCCGACAGATTAAGAAAAGATGAGATAAATGCTTGGAGCCCTGATAAATTTGATGCAAATTTTGGAAATCACTTAAAGTCTCTTGTTTCGCAGTCGAGACCTGATATGATTTTTATAACAGGAGATATGGTGTATGGTTCTTTTGATGATAGCGGAAGAACATTTGAACGATTTTGTGATTTTATGGATTCTTTCTGTATCCCATGGGCATGCGTGTTTGGAAATCATGATAATGAATCAGACAAAGGTGTAGAATGGCAGTGTAATCTTCTTGAAAACACAAGATACGGCATATTTAAAAGAGGAAATGTTTCAGGCAATGGAAACTATACGGTGGGAATTTGTGTTGGGAATAAAATTGTTAGAGTTTTGCATATGCTGGATTCCCATGGATGCATTTCTCCGGCGGGTATATACCCTGACCAGCTTGAACTTGTAAAAGAAAATACAAAACTGATAAACAAAATTCATAATAAAGATGTCCCGGGTTTTATAGTAATGCATTTCCCAACAGAAGAATACAGAATTGCTGAATTATCCAAGGGCTATATGACCGCAGAAAGAGAAAGTTACATAATTGGCGTGGATGTTGAGGCAAAAGATGATGATTTTGGTGCCAAAATGCAAAACTTCAAGAAAATGATTCCCGTATGCGTGCCGGGATTTTTAGATACACTTAAAGAGTGTAACATACAAGCGGTATTTGCCGGTCACTTCCATTCTGTCAATACATGTATAACATATGAAGGTGTAAAATGGGTATTAGGGCTAAAGACCGGTCAGTACGACTACCACAATCCAGGACAGCTTGGCGGTACCCTTATAATATTGGAAAATGAAAGGTTTACTGTTTCTCATTTGCCTGCCCTTGTGAATTATGCACCCTTTCCGGGCAGGTGTAAGATTTTTGAAGGTTTCTTTGCAGATGATATGTGATAGGATAAAACGCACATTTTGGTGCAATCTATATTCTTTAGTGCCTTCATGCCCGAAAACTTATCAGACAAGGGTAAGTAGCGGATCAGGCACAAAATTCGCAGTTTCCCGTAATTTTACCTGGTCACGGTATCATAAGACCGAAAAAGCAATACGCCACCTAGCCAGTCAAACCTTGCTAAGTGGCGTATTCATATAATTTCCCACATGACGTGAGAATAAATGGTGGAGGCGAGGGATGACCGCACATTCTCACGGAAGCGGGGATATGGATAGCCTTGCCATCATGGACGTAACAGCCGGGATAATGAGGATATCCATAGGCAAAATCCCTTGAACCATTGGATATTCACTGCTGCGTCTAAGCCACATAGGTTCAAATTGCAGCAAAGTGTTTAAAGTCAATTCACAATAACATGAGCATCAACATATCTGATATCAATCGGCTCCTTTGTTATAACAAACGGACAAATCACCTTTAAACCCCGAACGTCCTTCGGAACACGATATGCGAGCAATACACTTTCGTTTGAATATCTCTCGTTGTATTCGCATCCGAGATATTCTGCCGGTTCGGAATTTATAAAGAGACGCGGTGCTTCTTTTAACTTGTCACCATCCACGATTCCGATATGAACTATAACATCCGCATCCTCGGGAATCTCACCGACGCTTATCTTAAAGCTGATGGTACGGTCCGTTTCGACGGGGAGCTGACGTCCGTCACCGCCGCAGTGATTCCAGAATGGAAAACGGTCCTTACAGGTGATTATATGACGGCGGTTGAGCTTTTGAACCGCTTCGGGATCGCCCATTGTGTTGATGACAGTCCAATAAACCGGTAAAGATTCGCAGTTTACGTTCGGATCTGTAACGAACGGGGCTTCCCTGTCAAAACGCTGATCTGCACGGCGGCGGAAATAATTATAGAAATAAACCTTATCTGCGCCTTGCTCATACGCATTTGCACAAAATGCCGCATAGGTTTCAATATTACGCCAAACATTGCGATGAGCATAATGCGGACGGATGCCCTGCTCTGCTCCGGCGGTAAGCTCAACATTATACGGCTTTAAAAGGTTTGACCACAGCTTTATCGGCATCTCCATATCAGATGATTCGTAGCGTCCCGTGGGAATGACCATATCGACGATTCCCTCGCGTACCCACTGCATAACGTCGTGACCGAAGTCAAAATTCGTCTGAATATCGGGAGCAACTCGAACGGCAACCTTTATCTGATGTCCGTATTTCTCCTCATACTTATGAGTCAGGGCATCGACCTTACGCATGAAATCGTTCATTATTTCAATTCCGACATAATGGCGTCCAAAGCCGAAAACCTCGATCTCACGCTGAAAATCAAGCTCTATACCGTAAGCATCATATCTGTCAAGTCCTTCGTCGATAATACCCAGATAAAATTCCCGAACCTCATCATAGTAATAGTCAAAGCTGTTATCACCGCAGTTCACCATAAACTCCGGATGGAATTTTACCCTGCGGTATTCGGGATGCTCATAGTAAAAATCGGAAAAGCCAAACGATGTCGGCAAATTCTTATCATGAAAATCGTTCATGCGAAACGATATCCATGGATTTATGCCAACCTCGCGGAAGCCTTCTATAAGAAGCTGATTGTGGTCAACTCCAAGCTCCTCGAAAACATATTTAGCCGCCTTGCCGTTCATATCCTCGGAATAATCAACCGGCATACCGTTTTCTTCCTTGCGATAGTATTTTTCAAGAATATCGGTATGCTTTTCCGAGGGGTATGTAACCGTTTCAGATGCAATGTTAATAAAATAATCCGTAACGTGAGTACCGGCAAATTCCTTTGGAAAATCCTTTATTTCCTCAAGAGTGGGAAGCTTGTCCCTAAATCCCCAAAAAATGCCGTCGGTATCCTGATTTATTATAACACCTTTCATTTGCTTCTCCTTTTTCAATAATGGTGCACAGGCAAAAAACACCCATGCACCGTTTTTCTGTTTACTCGGTAAAATCCACTCCGGTAACGTCTACATATACCTCAGCGTGATCGATAGTAAAAGCAAGCTCTTCTGAATAAATCTCGATTACCATATACGTAGCATCGTGCGCCGCAGCCGGAATATCGTAGCAAAGAAGATCGTACTCTGTAAAATCACCCTTACACGTTCCCTTTCCGGTATATGTACAAAGCTTGCTGTTTACATACACGATCGGGGGATTATCAAAGACAGCCTCATTATTGGTGGAAAATTTCAGCGTAAGAACCGAGCCTTCAACAACGTCTCCAACGGGGATTCGCAGAGTCGAAATCACGTCCGCTCTTATCTCCACGGGAAGCTGATTGTTATAGTTTGCCCAAGACTGCTTGATATCGTTATAGGTAAGAACATTTCGTCTGTTGTATTCCATCAGCTTGTCGTATGAGCCGATCGTTGTGATCAGATTCCAAACAACAGAGCTGTTGCCGTTAATATGCAGCGCGTCGCTGTTGATGTTGAACTTATATTCTTCATCTATATCCTTGGTGGTTTTGAAATAGTTAAAGAGATAAACCTTATCCGCACCCTGTGAGAAGGCATTTGCCGCAAAGCCTGTCATGGTTGTAAAGTGATGACCACCGCTCTTCTTTGCGTTCGGATGAGTTTTGTTGTTCATCCAGTCAACGCCTGCCGCAAGCTCAACACCATACGGTGTCAGAATCGAATCCCAAAGTGCAATAGGCATATCGTTATCGGTCGTTGCCCATCTTGCAGTAACAGTTACAAGGTCAACAGTTCCCTCGGCTGCCCAGGTTGCAACGTCAAGACCGAAATCGAAGTTAGTCTGAATATCGGATGCAACACGAACTGCAGTTTTGATCTCATGACCGTACTTTTCTTCATAAACGGCAATAAGATCGTCAAGCTGGCGCATAAATTCGTTCATGATTTCGAGCCCCTTGTATTCTCCGCCCGGATGGAAGAGCCAAATTTCGCGCTGGAAGTCAAGCTCGATACCGTATGTGTCATAGCGGTTAAGACCGTCGTTTACGGTCCTCAGCATATCCTCGCGAATCTGGTCGTAGGTATAGTCGGGAGCGTAACCGTAATAACCGATATATAGATCTTTTCGATAAAACTCACGGCGGTATGCATCGGGAATCTTATGGAAGTAAGAAACGCCGCCCTGAGCATACTTTGTAGCGTGGTCGTGAACGTCGTTCATACGGTAAGAAAGCCACGGATTGATTCCAACCTCCTTGAAAGCGTCATGCCAAAGACCAATATAGTCAGTGCCCATAACCTCATCAAGTGTATACATTACCGAAAGCCAGTTGCTTGCACGCTGTTCTTCGGGCAGTGCATAATAATCGTCAAGATAGTCCCATAATTCATCGGAGGGATAGTTGACCTGACCAACACTTGAGCCGACATTTATAAAATAATCGGTGACGTGAGAGCCCCCCCACTGCTTTGCATAGTCGACAATATCCTGCTCATCCCAGTTGTTGGATTTGATTTTCGAAAGGAAGTCTGTGTTATCGTGGTTAATAATAATACCGTTAACATCATATTTTTCCTCGTTTGCGGGATCCCACATGATAAGCGGAACATCGAGTGAGGAAAGCAGTGCCGCTCTTGGTTCAACCGTATCACCGATGGTAACGGGAGCATCTGCAGGGATTGAATCGACCTTTACAATTGAAAGATTATCTATGCAGTAATCCTGAACAAACTCCTCATACGGTGCACCGCGGAAACGGATGTAATAGAGATCATCGGTGAGGTTTACATAAAATTCAGCCTTTACCCATTCGTTAGTTATGTTGACATCACGTGTCGTTCCGGAAATAATTTTACTTTCCGGATTGTGGAACTGCAGGCGGATACGTGAAATTTGACCCTCGTGTGCGGTTCTGAAGTATCCACTGACCTTATAAAGTCCTTTGTCAATTGCGAATGAAGGATAATAGTCAAAGCCGGTGTGGCAGGCGATTATATCCGTGGTTTGCAGGTAACCGCCATTCTCATCCTCCAAATACAGCATTGACTGACCGTTGAGTGCCCAGTTTCCGAGAATTCTTTTTTCAGTTGAGTTATTGAAATCGCTTCGCAGGAGAAGGTTATCCTCGGGAAGAGCCTCCGAGATGGAGAGCGGTGGTGTCCACTCTCCGTTATCATCAGTCGTTTCTGCTTCTGCGAGCGTTGTCTGTGTTGCTGTTATAAGCTCCTCCGCGAAAACCGCTGTATTGCCAAGCGAAAGTGCAAGAGCAGCCGCAAGCAGCGAGGAAATTATTCTGATTTTTTTCATACTTGTTACCATTCCTTTCGGTATCAGTTCACGATCTCGATTTTCAGATTGTCAATGTCGAAAGCCTTGTTGTCGGGTTCGCCGCGAGGTCCGCCCTTGATCTCAAGGAAGAATTCCATAAGCTTGGGAGCGGTAAACGTGGATTCAATATGTATCCATTCGTTTGTTATGGTGTAAAGAACTCCGGATTTGTCAACGGGATTTGCAACGGTCAGACCGTTTGTGCCATCCTTGCTGACAAATGCGCGTACATCGAAGGATTCACCTGCAACAGAAGCACGAATATCATAAGAAATCTTATATTTCTGTCCCTCTGTGAGTGCAAATCCGGGTGTCAAACGAAGCGGAATATAACTGTCGTTCTTGTCGCTTACGGTGAGGTAACCGTTACCGTTCTCGTCCTTATGCCATGTAACCTTGCCTTCACCGTAACCGATACCGATATTTGTCATTGCCGTTGCTTCATCATCAAAGTTACCGGTGTTGTATGCGCTCGGATCGGTCGGAAGAAGTGTGACAGGATCAACGATATCAGCGGGATCGAGTCTTACGATGCTGACGTTATCAACATCAAAATCCTTTTGGTCAATCTCGTCGCCCGGACCGCCCTTGATGTCGAAGACAAGACTTGTCGTTGCACCTGTAACCTCATACGTATGCTCAACGTGCAGCCATTCATCGGTTATGGTGTAAAGGATCTTTGCATTATCCGTTGCATACGGAGTAGTAAGACCGATGTTTGTTCCGAGGAACGAGCGAACTCTCATCGTTTCGCCCTGCTTCGATGTGCGTATATCATAGGAAATGATATATGTTTCGCCCTGAAGAAGCTTGATGGACTTTTCGAGTCTTATCGGAACATCGGAGCTTGAACGCTTGGAAACGCGCATGAACTTATTACCGCCCTCGCTGACCTGCTGAATCAATCCGCTTCCGTAACCGAATCTCCACTCGCCAACGGATTCCTTACTTTCAAAGTCACCTGCGGGATATAGGTTTACGCTCATTTCCTGATGGTTAACATCTGTGAGCGAAATGTTTCTGAACTCATAGTCCTTTACGTTTGTCAAGACAGGACCGCCGCGAAGCTTAACACTTATCTGAGTCGGCTCTGTAACCTCAAAGTAAAGATCAATCGTTCTCCAGTTGTTATTAAGCTTTCTCGAAGCGTGAACGCCGCCGATCTCAACACGTGCATAGGTGGTTTCGCCCTCATTTACGGTGCGGAATTCGCCTGTGAAGTGATAAGAACCGGGCTGAATCTCATAACCGGGCTCATATGTGAAGCCGAAGGATTTGCTTGTAATGTTCGATGCAACAAACGACTTAACACCCTTTGAATCGGTCTTCGCTGTGAGCTTCTGATCGCCGATGATCCAATATGCGAGGTGATCCTTTTCAAGAGCACCCTCAATAAGGTTGCCCTCGGTGATTGCAGGAAGCGGCTTCGGTCTGTTTGGATCAACAGGCTTGTCAACCTCACGCTCCGATTCGGGAGCAACTCTGCCGCCTTCGGTGATTGCGATATCCTTGAAATCAGCATTAAGCTTCTCATCGAGAACAAATTTAAGCTTTCCAACCTTTGTTTCGCTTGTAAGCTCAAATGTGAATGCAACGTCTGTCCATTCGTTTGTTATCTTGACATTCTTCTTGCCGGTTTCGGTGTAAATACGCTCGTCGCCGACAAAACCGGATACGTTCATTGCGTTGGAATTTGCAAAGATATCCGATTCGTTAAGCTTTATCTTTGCGTGGTCGAACTCGGCAAGACGTATCTTTGCAGAGAATGTGTATACACCTGCCGCAAGAGTTTGCTTGTCTGTGATAACATTTTCCATTCCAAGGCCCTTTGTGGCACGGTAATATTCAGTCTCGGTTTCAAACGAAAGCTCTGCTGCTTCCGAGCCGTTGTAACCGCTCCAGTTTTCATTGCCGCCCTTAATGCGGTTTTCGCCTGTAATGGGCTTCTTTGTTGCAGAGTCAACCTCAACAACGGAAAGTGCGTCGATATCAAACGGAACAACGTCCTCTCCGCCCGTCCAGTGACGCTGGAAGGAAATGCTGATCTTCTCGGTGTCATGCTGTGCTGTGAAGAGTATCGTATATTTCTGCCACTTATCGGTAAGGCTTGCACCTCTTGTACCGCTGTTGCCGACATATATATTCGAGCTGATAGGGGTTGCGTGTGCGACATTTGTGGCTTCCATTCGTGCGCCGTTATTGAGAACGCCGTCAATAAAAATACGAACGTCCATATCATCGTCGCCGCTTGAGGTCATATCCTCGTTTGCGTCGATATTGACCTGAGGCATGGTACGCATCCAAACGGTGAGTAAATATGTCTTACCCTTTTCAAATCCGGTTGTGTCATCAACGTATTTTGCTCCGGAAGCATCATTGGCAATCTCGGATACATGGATATAGTCATTCTCGGAAGCTTCACCGATTGTACCGTTTTCAGCATCGAGAACCTCGTTTATAACGTCCATCTTGGTGTAATTCTCAGCCTGATATTTACGAAGTGCAAGAAGCGTTATAATAAATCCGGGGTTTACGTCAGCAAGGCTTACGTGACGCTCAATAAGCTCAAGGCTTATATCCTTAAATTCAAGCGGACGGCATCCGTCGAGAACAAGCTTAAGATCAGCCATGCTGATTTCCACAGCAATATCAAGTGTGAAGGATACGTCGGTCCAATCGCTTGTTATATTGCCGCCGTTTGCCGTAAGCTCGGTATCACCGGCATAAGCGGAAAGCTTAACCTGATTAGAGCCTGCAAAATCATAATCGCCGAGACGGAAGATACCGGAAAGCTTATAAATTCCGGGCTCGAGAATAACATCAGGCTGTGCATTGTAAATTGCGGTGTTTTCGCCGTTTTTCGGTGCAGATGCGCTGAAATATGTTCCTGCCGTTTCGATTGTGGGAACAACAGTTTCGTGTTTTGAAAGCACACCGTTTCCGATAAATTCTTCATTTGTTTCGTTGTTTACAAGAGAAAGCTTCGCAATGTCAAACGGTGCACTGTCCTCTGCATACCAGAAGGTCCAGATTCTGAACTGGAGCTTGTCTGCCGCTTCAAGCGTGATATTATAGCTCTTAAATTCCCACTCGTCTGTTATTTTAGCCGCTCTTGTAGTGAGGTTTCCGGTTGCTGCATTGAAAAATTCATAGCTATCCGGGTAACCCTTAGCAATTTCCTTACCGTCAATATAAATACGAAGTGCGGGATTACGAGTCATATTCACAAGCTTGCGTGAGCGAACATAGAACGAAAGTGTATAATTTCCGGCAGGGACAGCCTTCGCGTTGTCCTTATACCAGAAGCCCTCACCGCCGTCAACTGAGCCGTAGTCGCCGTCAACGTGGATATATTCGGTTATACCGTATTCATTGTCACCCTCATCAACAACGCTGATGACATTTCCGTCATTTGAGGTCCATTCATCGATATATTCATAAGCTTCTTCCTGATTAAGTTTAATATCGTAGAAATTGATCGATGTCGGGAGGTCAAGCTTAATTTCCGAAATCGTCACGGGCTTGCGAATATCGAACACTGCCTCACATTCGCTCCATGAGCCCTTAACTGTTATCTCATCGGTTGCCAGAACGCTTCCGTTTGCAATTATGGAAACCGGAACTGCGATAACATTGTTGTCCTCGCCGACAGTATTGGTCTTTGCACCGTCTGTTGTACCGTTGGGAAGAATGCCGTCAAAGTTAATAGTGACCTTTGAATGGTCAAACTCGGTAACCTGGAAGCTGCCCGAAAGAACGTACTTGCCGGGTTCAAGAGTCGTATTTGCCATCAAATCAGAGGCATCAGCCGAAATATAGGAGATATTTCCCGATTTAAAATATTCGAGAGCCGGCATTTCGTTAACTATACCGTTTGAATATCCTGTCCACGTGCCGTCTGTGACAAGCTCTGTGCCTGTTTCAACCTCTGTTACGGAAAGCTTTGCAATGTCAAAGGGAACGATATCATCAACGCCGTTATAGTGACGTGTGAAGCATATCGAAAGTGCAGTTGTGTCGAGTTGGGGAGTGAATACGATCGTATACTCCTGCCATTCGGAGGTTACATTTGCAGCTCTTGTACCGCCGTTTCCGACATAGAAGTTCTTGCTGTGAGGTCCTGCGTAAGCAATATTGGAAATTTCAAGGCGCTGTGCCTTTCCGCCGTTATTGAACGCATTATTTATAAAGATACGAACGTCAAGGTCGCCGTCATCACGGTAATTGTCAACTCTTGCATTTGCATCTATATTGATCTGCGGAATTGTACGCATCCAAACAGAAAGCTTGTACTGCTTTGCGCTTGAGAGCGGTGAATTACAAACGAATGTTGCACCTGCACCGTTGTGTGTATCGGTGTTTGAAACCTGAACGTACTCAGTGATGCCGGCTTCGTTGTTAGCTTCATTAACAATGCTGACAACATCGTCCTCATTAGCACCGTGCCATACGTCGGAATAAGCTTCCTTGAGTATGTACTGTATTCCGTAAAAATCAACGCTCTCGGGAATCGTAAGCTTGATTTGATCTGCGCCTGCCTTGAGGTCGAGGTCGATACTCAGCTTCTGCCAGGTATTTGTCAGAGTCATAGTGTCAGACGCCTTGACGTTACCGTTAAGAAGTGCAGAAACCGTGATATCATTACTGCGTGTCGCCGAGGTCATATCAATTTCGGAAAGACGGAAATAACCTGTAACGGTATATTTGCCGACGCCGATCGTATCATTTTTGATGACCGAAGCCGCATCACCTGTTCTGAAATAGCTGATAGCATCCTGCCATTCGGGAACGCTTATCTGGTTGCCATCCTGCTTTTTGAGAGTACCGTTTCCGATAAGCTCCTCACCTGTTGCAAGATTTACAAACGAAAGCTTTGCAATATCAAACGATACGCCGTCCTCTGCATCCCAGAAGGTCCAGATTCTGAACTGGAGCTTGTCAGCCGCATCAAGGGCAATGTCGTAGCTCTTATATGTCCATTCCTCGGTGATTTCAGCGGCTTTCCAGTTCGTATTGCCATTCGCTCTGGTGAAGTAATAGCAATCGGGATAGTTTGCAGCATCAGCATTGTTAGCCGGAATTTCCTTTGAACCGCTCTTTGTGTTTACAGCAAGGCGAAGTGCCGGGTTACGTGTTTCATTCTTTATATCCTGCGAGCGAACATAGAACGAAACTCTGTATGTTCCTGCCGTCAATGCTTTTGTGGTGTCGGTATAATAGAAGCCGTCACCGCCGCAAATAACGTCGCCGGACTTTATGCCGCCCGCCTCAACGTGGATATACTCGGTGATACCGAAAGCATTATCTGCTTCATCAACTTCAACGACGGATATTCCCGAAGCGTCAGTCCATTCGGCATTCTCATTGAATCCGGCAGCAGCTGTAGTCGCCGAAGTGCCAGTTGTCGCCGCGCTTACCGGCACGCATGACAGTGTAAGCATTGCGGCGAGTAAGAACGACAAAATGCGTCTTTTCTTCATAAATCATTTTCTCCTTTACAAAGTATATATGCGTAATGTGAAAACTCACATCGAGATCGCGCTTCGACCTCGGGCACAAATCCGAGGGGAATGTGCACCTCTCGGACTCATGCCCCGGGCCGAAACCCGGGTTTAATTTAATTAATGGAAATAGTTGTAGCTCGATTCACCGAACTTAACGATGGTGTCAACGGTTGCACCGAGGTTTGCAGAGTTACGGTTAGCATAGGATTCTACACTGTCCGCTGCATTTGCAAGCTCTGTGTCTGTGCTGTCGTATATTACGCAGCTTACAACGCTTCTGAAGTCTGCAACTGCCATACCGGTGATGGAGATCTGTGCATAGGAGTTGCTGTACTTGATAAAGTCAGCACCCTCAATGCGGATTTCCTTAGCGTTTCCATAGTGGTCGGTGTAGGTTGCGAGAGCGTAAAGATCGCTGT
>JAFTTS010000037.1 GCA_017466685.1 Clostridia bacterium | reverse complement strand
TCGGGGAATTGCTTTCTTTCGTCTTTTGCGCGTAAAAGTAACGTTTATTCTTGGAATATAAAGATACATTAAATCTCTTTGTATTGCGCTTCGAACTTCGCGTAAGTTCGAGGGACATAGGAACCAGCTCGCCGCGGTTTCCTATTTCCCACGAGCTCCCTTTTGCACCTCCTTGGCTGGTGCTCGATTTGCGCTCAACTCCGCCTGCGGCTCCGGATTCGCTTTGTTCGCCGTAACCGTTCGTCCGCCGCCAGTTGCATCGGCGGCTCAGTGGCTTCATTTTTTCTTTAGTGGCAGGGACGCCGCTGACGCGGCTGAAGTTAGTTTGTGATATAAGAAAGCCCGGGGTTTATCCCGAGCTTAGTGGTTTTTATTCAAGTTCAAATGCGCCTGTGTAAAGCTGATAATATGTGCCTTTTTCTTCGATCAGCTTGTCGTGGCTTCCACGTTCAATGATCCGTCCGTGATCAAGCACCATGATAACGTCCGAATCCATAACCGTCGAAAGTCGGTGCGCGATGACGAATACCGTGCGTCCTTCCATCAGCTTATCCATACCGCGCTGTACTATTGCTTCGGTACGTGTGTCGATCGAGGAGGTCGCTTCGTCGAGTATCATTACGGGCGGATCTGCAACTGCCGCACGTGCGATCGCGATGAGCTGACGCTGTCCCTGTGAAAGGTTTGCGCCGTTATTTGTCAGCTGCGTTGAGTAACCGCTTGGCAGACGTGTTATGAAGTCGTCCGCACCTGCAAGCTTTGCTGCCGCGATACATTCCTCGTCTGTTGCATCAAGACGTCCGTAGCGGATGTTATCCATGACCGTTCCCGTGAAAAGGTTGGTCTCCTGCAGAACGATACCGAGGGAGCGGCGCAGGTCGGATTTCTTTATCTTGTTGATGTTTATACCGTCGTAACGTATCTTTCCGTCTGCGATATCGTAGAAACGGTTGATGAGGTTAGTGATGGTGGTCTTGCCTGCACCTGTTGCGCCGACGAATGCTACTTTTTGTCCCGGCTCGGCGTAAACTGATACGTCGTGAAGCACAGTTTTGCCTTCCTCATAGCCGAAGTCTACCTCGGTAAGTCTTACATCACCGCGAAGCTCGGTATAGGTTATCGTTCCGTCACCGTGCGGATGACGCCATGCCCATTTGCCTGTACGCTCATCGGTTTCGGTGATGTTTCCGTCAGCGTCGATCTTTGCATTGACGAGGGTTACATATCCGTAGTCCACCTCGGGAATTTCATCCATAAGGTCGAATATACGTTTCGCACCTGCTCCTGCCATTGCAATGGAGTTGAACTGCTGGGAAACCTGGTTGATGTTACCCGTGAACTGCTTGGTCATATTTAAGAAAGGAACGATGATACTGATGTCGAATGCCGTTCCCGAAATGCTGAAGTTGGGTGCACCGGTTAAGAGAAGTATCATTCCGACGGTTGCGATCAGGACATAGAGCGTGTTGCCGATATTCATTATGATCGGGCCCATTGTGTTTGCGTATGCGTGTGCACGGTAACTGTCCTCATAGAGTGCATCATTGATCTTGTCGAAATCGGCGTTACTTTCGTCCTCATGACAGAACACCTTGATGACCTTCTGACCATTCATCATTTCCTGAACGAAGCCCTCTGTTTTACCGATCGCCTGCTGCTGACGGATGAAATATTTCGCCGAGCCGCCGCCTATCTTTTTCGAAACAAAGAGCATTGCCACAACGCCGAGCATTACAACGAGTGTCATCGGAATACTGTACCACAGCATGATACAAAAGACGACGGTGACAATAACGAGCGCCTGCAGCATTGTCGGCAGTGACTGTGAAACGAGCTGACGGAGAGTATCGATGTCGTTTGTATAATGGCTCATGATGTCGCCGTGTTTGTTGGTGTCGAAATATTTTATCGGGAGATTCTGCATTCCGTTGAACATCTCGATACGCATCTTTGAGAGGAAGCCCTGCGTGATGTATGCCATTAACTGGTTGTAAACGGTAATAGCCGTGAGCGAGAGGAGATAAAGCCCGACAAGTATAAGCACAAGCGGGAATATTTCATACTTTGCCGCTTCCCAGGCGTTCTGACCGTTTTCGTATGTGAACCATTCCTCGATAACGGCAAGCACTCTCTGCTGGAAAAGTGCCGGTATTGCCGAAACGACGGCGCCGAACAGTATACATCCGAGTGTCAGAGGAAGGAGTCTCGGA
This sequence comes from Clostridia bacterium, assembly GCA_017466685.1. Lineage (GTDB taxonomy): Bacteria > Bacillota > Clostridia > Oscillospirales > CAG-272 > Flemingiibacterium. The sequence goes on along the minus strand of JAFTTS010000037.1, from coordinate 4,792 downwards.
TAGGATTTGAAAAGAAGCTTGATGACGCGTCCGAGCACCTTGAAGTCGAGCTTGCGCTTCGGCGGTTTCATATTACCCTGAGCTTTATTCATTCTCCTCACCTCCCTTGGTCTGTTGTGTGTAAACCTCGCGGTAGATCTCGCTTGTTTCAAGTAACTCATCATGAGTACCCTTTGCCGCGATCTTTCCGTTTTCCATAACGATTATCATATCCGCGTCCTTGACCGATGCAACGCGCTGTGCGATGATTATCTTGGTGGTTTCGGGGATGTAATTCTTGAAGCCCTCGCGGATGAGCATATCGGTTTTGGTGTCAACAGCACTTGTTGAGTCGTCGAGGATAAGTATTTTCGGTTTCTTGAGAAGTGCACGAGCGATACAGAGACGCTGCTTTTGTCCGCCCGAGACGTTTGTTCCGCCCTGTTCGATCTTGGTTTCGTAACCATCGGGGAAGGAACGTATAAAATCGTCCGCCTGTGCAAGACGGCAGGCTTCGGCAAGCTCATCGTCGGTTGCATCCTTGTTACCCCAACGCAGGTTTTCGCTTATCGTACCCGAGAAGAGCAGGTTCTTCTGAAGCACCATTGCGACCTCGCCGCGCAGTGTGTCAAGGTCATATTCACGAACGTCCACGCCGCCGACCTTTACGCAGCCCTCGGTGACGTCATAGAGACGCGGAATGAGCTGTACCAATGTTGATTTACTTGAGCCCGTACCGCCGAGGATACCGACGGTCATACCCGATTCAATGTGAAGATCGATATCGGAGAGAGCATATTTCTCAGCCTTCGCCGAATATTTGAAGCTTACATCGGTGAGGTCGATCGAGCCGTCGCGAACGGTCGTTACCGCATTTTCGGGACTTGTCAGCGCAGGCGTTTCCTCGAGCACCTCGCAGATACGCTTGATGGATTCCGCAGACATGGTTATCATAACGTAGATCATCGAAAGCATCATGAGGGACATAAGTATCTGCATACCGTAAGTGAGCATAGCCGAGATCTCACCGACGTAGATCGACTTATCGGCAATAGCCATTTTCGAGCCGACGACCAGGACGAAGATCATATTGAAATAGAGGCAGATCTGCATGATAGGGCCGTTCAATGCAACGATACGCTCCGCTTTGGTGAAGTCACGGCGGATATCGTCTGCGGCATCGAAGAACTTTTCTTTTTCGTGTTCCTCGCGTGAGAAGCCCTTGACAACTCTCATTGCGCGTACATTTTCTTCAATGGATTCATTGAGACGGTCATATTTTCTGAAAACGCGTCTGAACGCAGGCATGGCTTTACGGCTGACGAAAAGCAGACCGCAGATTAAGAACGGCACAACGACGACAAAGGTTGTTGCAAGTGCACCGCCCATTCTGTACGCCATGATGATCGAGAAAATGAACATAAGCGGACTTCTGATTGCCGTACGGATAAGCATCATATACGACATCTGCACGTTTGTGACGTCTGTGGTCATACGTGTAACAAGAGAGGTCGAGGAGAACTTATCGACGTTTTCGAAGGAAAAGGTCCCGATACGTCTGAAGATATCGTGGCGCAGGTTTTTTGCGAATCCTGCCGATGCTTTGGCGCAGGTGAATCCCGCGATACCGCCGCAGGAAAGCGAAAGTATTGCCATGATAACGAGCAGGATACCGGTTTTTATAATTTCGTCGACAGTTGCGCCGTCCTTGATGCTATTGACAAGGTTGACGGTTATAAACGGTATAAAGGTTTCGATTATTGCTTCGCCCACGATGAAAACAAGCGTTAATATTGTTGGCAGCTTATATTCACGTATGCAAGCGGCAAGCCGTTTTATCAAGGTTTTTACACTCCTTTTTATAAATGTTAGTTTTCTAACTATTTTTAAGTCAGTCACTTAAATATTATAACGTAAATATATTGATATTTCAAGCGAAAATTAATATTTTTACAATTATGTAACTTTTGGTGTGAAGTGTCACCGAAACTAACGGATAGTTAGGGGAGTGAATGAAATTTTGCGGTGAAAGAAACAAGGGAGCGTACCGTTTCCCTCATCCGAATTGCTATGCTCGTTGACACCTCATCCGACAAAGTTGCGGAGCAATCTTTTCCACCTCTCTCCCACTGGAGAAGGCTTTAGGTTAGTCAGAGCAGAAAAACGAAGCTTGTCTGCACATACTAACTTCTTTGCAGTGAAAGAAACGCGGGAGCGCAGCCGCCCTCGCAAGGTGGTGGACAAACGGAACAGGTGTCAAAGCGAATTGTGAGCGAAGCGAACTGAGCGCAATCCGGGCGTTGGCAAGGAAGGGTGGGAGAGCTCGAGAGGGGTGGAAAACTGCGCAGCTGGTGTCCATCCCTCTCGAATTACGCGAAGTTCGAAGCGCATTACTTCGAATTACCCTCTCAGTCAGCTTACGCTGACAGCTCTCCCGGAGTGAGAGCCTAAGTTAGTTATGCGTGCGAGGTTTGGGTTAGACTGAGGGCAAGGCTTTGGTCAGATGCGCCTCGAACATACAAAAAAAGACCGTCCCCTTTTTTGTAAAGAGGACAGCCGAAAGTGTTATTTTGTACCAAAGATGCGGTCACCTGCGTCGCCGAGACCGGGAACAATGTAACCGTTTTCATTAAGACACTCGTCAACATTTGCGCAGTAAATTTCAACGTCGGGATGAGCCTTTGTAAGCGCGTCAATGCCCTCGGGCGCGGCAATGAGACAGAGGAACTTAATGTGCTTGCCACCGTACGATTTGATCTGCGAGATTGCATCGATAGCCGAACCGCCTGTTGCAAGCATCGGGTCGACAACAACGATCAGTCGCTCGTCAATATCCGGCGGAAGCTTGCAGTAGTATTCGTGCGGCTGGAGAGTCTCCTCGTCACGATACATACCGATGTGTCCCACCTTGGCTGACGGAACGAGATTGAGCAGTCCGTTAACCATGCCGAGTCCTGCACGAAGGATCGGTACAACTGCTAACTTTTTGCCCTTGATAACCTTTTGAGTTGTCTTTTTGATCGGAGTTTCGATCTCAATATCCTCAAGCGGAAGATCACGCAGTGCCTCATAGCACATAAGCATCGTGATTTCTTCAACCGACTCGCGGAATTCTTTGTTTGACGTGGATTTCATACGCATGATCGTTGTTTTATGCTGGATCAGCGGATGATCGAAGATTGTTACGTTTTTCATTTGTTTTTCCTCTGTTTTTTACTGTTCTTTTGCCTTGGAAACCATGATATTTACGAGAATACCGAGAATGAGTGCGCAAGCGATGGAGGTGATCGTAACCTTGCCGAATGTAAGAGTCAGACCGCCGATGCCTGCGATGAGTATTGTTGACACAACAAAGAGGTTTTTATTATTGTTAAGATCAACCTTCTGTACCATTTTAAGACCCGAAACTGCGATAAAGCCGTAAAGTGCCATGCAGACACCGCCCATTACACACGCCGGAATGGAATTTACAAATGCGACAAAGGGTGAAATGAACGATATCAGTATCGCAAGAATTGCCGCAGTGGCGATTGTGTAAACGGAAGCGTTACCGGTAATAGCAACACAGCCGACCGACTCGCCGTAAGTGGTGTTGGGACAGCCGCCGAAGAATGCACCTGCCATTGAACCGACACCGTCGCCGAGGAGGGTTCGGTGCAGACCGGGATTTTCAAGAAGATCGTCCTCGATGATGGAGGAAAGGTTCTTGTGGTCTGCGATATGCTCTGCGAATACAACGAATGCAACGGGGAAGTATGCAACTGCGAGGGTTGCTATATATGTGCCGTCAATATCTTTAACGCCCTTAATTGCTTCAACGAATGTGAAGTCGGGGAGAGTTAAGAATGTTTCAAGATTTACGCCGTTTGCCCAGAGGCTTGTGATCTTTGTGAAGTCGATAACCTTGAGTGCGTCGATGTTTGCGGCGTTACCGATGAGGGTGAATACCGCTGCGACTGCATAGCCTGTAAGAATACCGATAATAAACGGAATGAGACGTGTCATCTTTTTGCCGTATGTCGAGCAGAGGATAACGGTTGCGAGTGTTATAAGACCGATAAGCACGCAAATGAGCGGATTTGCAACAGACTGATACTCCGTTGCGTATTTTATGATATCAACATCGTTTTCGGTTACGACCTTGCCAACCTCAACTGCTGCTTTAAGTCCGCCGCTCTGAAGGTCACCAATTGCGTTACCTGCAAGCGAGAGGCCTATGATCGAAACTGTCGGGCCGATGACCACTGCAGGCATGAGCTTGTTTATCCAGTTAACGCCTGCAAGCTTAACGATGATTGCTATGACAACATAAACGAGTCCTGCAAAGAATGCACCGATGATAAGACCGGCGTAACCTGCTGCCGTTGAAACTGCGCCTGCAAACGCTGCTGCCATTGAGCCGAGGAAGGCGAACGACGAGCCGAGAAATGCGGGGCTTCTGAACTTGGTGAAGCAAAGGTATACAAGCGTACCGACACCTGCACCGAGAAGTGCCGCGGCCGGGCTCATGCCGTTTCCGATTATTACGGGAACAACGAGCGTTGCTGCCATGATAGCAAGAAGCTGCTGGATTGCGAAAACGATTAACTGACCGAATTTCGGTTTGTCCTTAACGCCATAGATAAGTTTCATTTGATTTTACCTCCAAAAAAATAATGATTTTCAGTTTCGCGCTTGTTGGACATTACTATATATAACTATATCACATTCGACCTTTTTTGTCAACAGTTTATTTACAATTATCGAAAAATTTGAGCAATAAAAAAGCGAAGCTGTTTGGCGGGGCTTCGTAAAACAGTTATTTTGAAAAATG
>JAFTTS010000002.1 GCA_017466685.1 Clostridia bacterium | reverse complement strand
GGGACAGCGGCAGCGAATCCCGGAGGGCCATAAGGAAGTTACAAAAAACGGAGGGTTAACATGAGCGCGTTTGCAAGAGAGGTACAAGTTGTTCGCTGTGACCGAAAGGGAGCACAGATGAAAGACATTGAACTCAATATGATGACCGAGGGCAGACGTGCATATTATAACTCCGCCCGTGCAAGGGGAAGACGTTATCTTACATCGCCGAAGCAAGCGCAGCTTAACGACAAGCACGCCTGGTTATATCTCGGCCGTCTTATTGACATGAATTTCGGCAAGGGCGACTATCTATTATCGCTTACATATGACGACAGGTTTCTTCCGGCGACTGTTGAGGATGCGAAAAAAGATTTTGACCGTTTTATCGGCAAGCTGAAAAAGTTATATAAGGCTCACGGTATCAAGTGTGAGTACATCATGGTCATGTCGTATCAGTCAAACAAGGACGGTGAACCGACACGACTGCATTTCCATGTTGTGCTTCGAGGCGGTGTTAACCGTGACGATGTTGAAGCGTTATGGCGTACTCCCGACAAGGCTGGCAGATGTAAGCCGGGCGAGGAATGGAAGCGTTTCGGCGAACATCTCGGTTACTCCAACTGCGACAACGTGCAGATTGATGGTAACGGACTTGCGGCGCACTGTGCGTATCTTGCGAAACAGCCTCGCGAGGGTATTGCTCGTCGTTGGTATTGTTCGGTTGGATTAAAGAAGCCTTATACATATGCGCCGAGAGATGACAAGTACAGCATGGCGGACTTAAAAGAGATAGCCGAACGCAATGCGGACGCGGTTGACGTTGGTTTTTGGGAGCGTCAGTATCCCGGGTGGACGGTATGCGACAACCGTGAGTATGCATACACGTGTGTACAGAGTGAGTTTTCGGGTGTGTCGATCAGAGTGAAGCTTCGAAAACTCACCGAGGCGGAGCTCGAAGAAAGGCAACGCGAAAAAGAGAAACGGCGACACTTAAAAGAACGGGTTATTGGACACGGCAATGCGTGCGGCGGTGCGCGTACACGTGTGCGTGCGAGAAAGGAGTGAGGTGTTGAGAGTGAAACAGATATATCACGGCTCAGAGGATGAGGAACAGGCGGCAGTTTTTGAATGGGCTGCGCTGATGGAGCACAAATATCCGTGTCTGCACATAATGTATCACGTTCCAAACGGGGAAAAACGTGACAAAGCTACGGCGGCGAAGTTAAAGCGCATGGGTGTGAAGCCCGGCGTTTGCGATATTGTTCTTCCGGCGGCACGCGGTGGTTACCACGGGTTATACATCGAGATGAAGGTCGGGGATAACAAGCCATCGCCCGAACAAAAGGATTTTATGCGAGCTCTCGACATCGAGGGTTATTTTGTCACGCTCGCATATGGTGCTGCCGAAGCGATACGGCTCATTGAACGGTATGTGAAGGGAGAGGAGCGGATTTGAAGCATTATGTATCTGCCGAAGTGAAGTGTCCGTTTTACACGCACGAAGATGCGTGCGAGCTGCACTGCATGGGATTTTCGGACAGTGTAAGAGTACATGTATGCTTCGGTTCCAAAAAACGCAAGGAAGAACACAAGGACAAATACTGTCATGACATAAAGCGTTATGCCGAGTGTCCTCTTTACAAGTCTGCAGCGGAGGGCGAATAATGCTTTTTGATATATGTTTTGCATACTCAAAGGGTATGCTTTTTCGGCGTTACTCTGTAAAGCACTTCATTTTGAGAGTGCTTTATTTTTTTGCAAATTTTTCTCAAAGAGGGGGGATTCTCTTTTTCTTTTGGTTTTGATACAATGGGATTGTCAAGAGGGACGCGCGTGAGGATGTTTTGAGGAATGCCTCTTGTGTGTGAGTTGAAGCGGTCCTCATGACACATTAAGTGAAGCGCCACTGCAGGGCCGTGTGTCCATGAGCGTATCCTCCTGCAGCAAATACTCACTCCGGGGCGGCGTGACGTTCGCCGCCTATGGCGCTCGGAAATATTAAATAACAATCAGCACCCGAGGCAGGTACGAGAGGAGGTGCGCGCCTTGGCTGAAAAAGCAGAGAAAAACAAGGGCGGCGCACCGCCAAAGTGGAAAAGTGCCGAGGAGATGCAGGCGCGGCTTGATAAGTATTATGCTTCCTGCGAACCTCGCGTTATACGCGATGCGGACGGAAAGCCGGTGACCGATAAGAGAGGAAACGCTGTATACTATCAGAGACCGCTCACCACCACCGGTATTGCTCGTGCTCTTGGTTTCAGGAGTCGACAGAGCCTATACAATTACCGCGGCAAAAAAGAGTTCAAAGAGATCATTGATGATGCTTTAATGCGTGTCGAGGAGTACACCGAGGAGAGACTCTTTGATTCTGCCGGAGCTTCCGGAGCGAAGTTCTCTCTCGCGAACAACTTCAAGGGGTGGAACACGGACAAAAACATGGACGGCGATGGTGACGGTTCTGCCGAGAAGCTTGAGGATATACTCTGATGGGCTATACGGCAGACGGACTGATAAAATCACGCCGCGAGAAGTGGGACACGCTTCACGACATAGATTTTGACCGCAGATTTCGCGGTGCTGTTGCCCGTGAGCTTCTTCACGATGCGAAGCTTCTTTCAGAGGTGCGGCAATATCCCGAAAAGTTTATTGAGCTTGTATTTGTCGTTGTTGACAAGAAGCAACGGACGATGCCTTTCTTTCTCAACGAGGTACAGCGAGAGTTTATTCTCATACTCAACAAGGCTCGTGAGGATTTTGAAGCCGGTAAGATACCCGAGATATCGCTTCTTGTCTTAAAAGGTCGTCAGCAAGGGTTCACGACGCTCGTGACGGCGTATCAGCTGTCATTTGCGATTCTTAATCCGAACTTTCAAGGCTATACGCTCGCGGACAAGAGCGACAACGCACAGACGATATTCCAAAACAAGGCGAAATTCGCACACTCACAGCTTCCCGACATACTTAAACCCACGGAGAAGTTCAACAACCGAAAGCAGCTTCTTTTTTCAAAACTTAACTCATCATGGGCGGTTGATACTGCGACGAAGGATGTCGGACGTTCGCGAACGGTAAACTTCTTTCACGGCTCGGAATGTGCTTTCTGGAAAGACGGCATATCTCCGATTCAAGCGGCTCTCGGTGAGGCATTAACGCACAACTGCATCAAGATATACGAGAGTACCGCCAACGGCTACAACGATTATCAAAAGATGTGGTCGAGCGGAGTGCACATCAACTGCTTTTTTGAGTGGTGGCGCACGGGCGAATACCGACTCGATTTCGGTAATGACGATATAAAAGCGGAGTTTATTCGCGCCATTGACACCGGTAACGACTGGATATGGGAGCGCCTGCGTTGGCTTCGTGATGATAAGCATCTCACGCTCGAACAGCTTTACTGGTATTTCAACAAGTACGAAAAATACATAAACAAGGATTTGATCAAGCAGGAGTATCCGTGTACACCCGAGGAAGCATTTCTGCTCTCCGGCAAGAACGTATTCAGTGTGGCTGTCATACTCTCGCGGCTTGAGCACATCCCGAAGCCCATCAAGGTTGGTTACTTCGTATACGATTATGATGGACTTACGATCAGCAATATACGCTGGGTTAACGATCACGGCGGATACATACAGATATACGCACTTCCGAAGCAGCCGGAGGTTACGAAATACTGCATCGGCGGCGACACTGCAGGAGAGGGCAGTGACTTCTTCACGGCGCACGTGCTTGATGCAAAGACGGGACGGCAGGTCGCGGTTATGAAGCATCAGTTTGATCCTCATGAGTATACAAGGCAAATGTACTGTCTTGGGAAATACTACGAGGATGCGCTTATCGGTATCGAGGCGAATTTTGACACGTACCCGATCGAGGAGCTGCAACGGCTTGGATATACAAGGCAATATGTACGCGAGGTACCGGACACTTACACCGGCAAGATCGAACAGCGATTTGGTTTCAAGACGACGCTTCTCACACGCCCGAATATCATATCAAATCTTGTTGCGATAGTTGCGGAACACTGCGATTTGATCAACGACCGTGACACGCTGTCCGAGCTTCTCACTATCGTTAAAAACGAGAAAGGACGTATTGAAGCACCCGAGGGCGGTCACGATGACCAGATGATGGGTCTTGCGATTGCTCATGAGATACGTCATCAGGTAGTATTTGATACTCCCGAAATGACATTCGGTGCAAAATGGCACAAGTCACAATGGGAAGATTACCGTAAGGCAACGCCCGAGGAGCAGGCGATGCTTCGTGAAAAGTGGAAATAAGCGACTCAAAACGGAGGATTTATGAAAGGTCAGAAGAAAGGTGACAAGCAGAAGCTTGAAATGTGGCAGAGACGGCTTCAGGCTGCAGAGGATGCGTATTCTGCCGAGCTTGCTTCAATGGACAGGCGCGAGAGGGCTTATCGCGGTGAGGTTGAATTTGACGAGCTTGTGAAAAATGAGGCGACCAAGGCGGAGGATATAAAGCACATCCGTAATGCCATTGGTGAGCTGATTGAGGCACAGGTTGATTCAACGCTCACGCAGCCGAAGGTGACAGCACTTCATCCGCATGATGAGGCTCTTGCAAAGCTTGCGGAGGATGCGCTTCGCAACGAGGTTGAGCAATTATCGGTACGTCAGACGAACGATCTGATACAGCGTATCGTTCCCGTACAGGGTGGTGTTTTCTATCTTGTTGAATGGGACAACACGAAGCGCACTCACACGACGGTTGGTGAATTAAAGCTGATGCCGCTTCATCCGAAGCAGGTCATTCCGCAGGACGGTGTTTTTACATCTGTCTCGGATATGGACTACATATTCATCAAGCTTCCGCAGACGAAGGAATATGTTCGTCGCAAATACGGCGTTAGGTTTGATAATGACAGTGTTTTCGAGGAAGAACCCGATGTACGCGGTATTGACGGTGAAACGCAGAGCGATGATCTTTGCACGCAGTATCTTGCTTATTACCGTTCAGACAGCGGTACGATAGGTCTCTTTTCCTGGGTGCATGACACGGTTATTTGTGACTATGACGATTACCAGGCGAGAAAAGAGAAGGTCTGTGCCGATTGCGGTGAGCCTGAACCGAAGGAGAACGGTGAGGATAGCGGCAAGGTTTGCCCGAAGTGCGGCGGTACAGAGTTTACTCACGGTGATACGGAATATGAGGTTATTACCGAGCCTTTTGAGACGGCTGACGGTACTGTTGAGGCTTCGCGCATGAATCCCATACGTGTACGCTACTACAAGCCGGATGTTTATCCGATAGTGCTTCAGAGAAATGTGTCGTGCTTCGGTCAGCTTCTTGGTTCAAGTGATGTTGACATGATATATTCACAACAGCAGACACTTAACCGCACAGAAAAGGCGATCATTGACAAGCTTCTCACCGGTGGTACGCTTGTGACGCTTCCGCCGAGTGCGGAAATAAGCGAGGACAACCGTATCGGAAAGTGCGTTCATCTGAAGGATATTTCGGAAAAACAGTATCTTGGTCATTATGATCTTACTGCCGATATTGAGCCTGATGCGGTTTTTGCGGCGCAGGTTTACGAGGAAATGCGGCAGATGATCGGTATTACCGATTCGTTCCAGGGACGTGAGGACTCTACGGCGACCTCGGCTGTTGCAAAGCAGTTTGCGGCTCGTCAATCCGCAGGTCGTCTTGAATCGAAGCGTGAGATGAAGGCTGCCGCGTGGAGTGAGCTTTTTGAGATAATGTTCAAGTTCAAGCTTGCGTATACGGATGAGGCACGTCCCGTTCGTTCTCACGACGAATCCGGCAAGCCGATATATGAAGTCTTTGACAGACACAAATACATCAAGCGTGATGCGGCAGGCGAGTATTACTACGATGACGAGTTTTTGTTCTCTGTTGATGCTTCCGCTTCGCTTGCTTCAAACCGTGAAGCGATGTGGCAGGAGACGAGAATGAATCTCACGCAGGGTGCGTTCGGTGATCCTTCGTCTCTTGAAACGCTGATTCTGTTCTGGCAGAAGATGGAGCTTCTTCACTATCCCGGTGCAGCTGAGACAAAGCACATACTTGAAACAAAGCTTGAGAGTCAGATGCAACAGCAACAGCAACAGGCGCAGATGCAGGCTGAACAGGCACAGATGGAGCAGGCTATGGCGGAACGTCAGGCACAGGCTGATGAGGTACACAGACGAGAGGAAACCGAGAGGGCTGCTGCCGAAAAACAGAGAGCCGCCGAAGAAGCGGAGATTCGCCGAGTTGAAGAAATGGCGCGAAAGGACGCAATGCGTGATGCTGTCGAGATGCGGCGCATGAAGGAAGCGCAGGCGGCACAGATGATGACATCCCCTGCACCTACGGGTGCGATGATGTAATATTAACACGAGGAGAGGAGGAACAGGGTATGGCAAAGACAAATGCACTTGTCGGTAAGTTTTCCGGCTCGGGTGTCCAGAACATCAAGGCTCCCGTGGCACAGAACAAGAAGACCGGCAAAACCACTGTAAAGCGCGGTGACGATCTTCGCGTTAAGAAGTAAGATGTCAATTTTTCGTTAGTATGAGACGTAAGTCATACAGTTTTAAAATTCGCCATGCAGGGCGTAAGCTGCAGAAAGGAAAAGTTATGTTTGAAAACGACAATATCGACTATTCGGAGGTATTCGGTGAGGATGTATCGGTTACAGAGGCTGATTCGGCTGTTGAAGACACTGATGCTGACGCTAACGCAGACACTTCCGATGCGGATACGTCGGTCGGCGAAAACGGTGACGGTGACGATGATGTGACCGGCACAGAGGACAGCGCCGAGTCCTCAAATGAATCCGGTGAGAGCGTCAAGCCTATGCAGTCATCTGCGGATAATTCAAGATTTGCCGCCGCAAGACGTGAAGCAGAGCGTCAGCGCGACAGTGCGATTGCCGCAGAGCGTGAATCGAGCCGAAAGGCTATTGAGGAGGTATTCGCAAGCCTCGGGCTGCAGGATCCTTACACCGGAAAACCTATTCGCACCAAAGAGGAGTACGATGCGTACCGTAATGCTGACAGTGCACAGAAAAAGCGTGATTTCATGCGTGAAAACAACATGGATGAGAGGGCTTACAATTCCATGATCGGTGAGCTTCCCGAGGTCAGAGCGGCAAGAGAGGCGGCTGAACGTGCGAGAATTGCGGAACAGAATGCCGCAAGAGAGCGTGCAAAGACTCAGCTTGATGAGCAGATACGCGAGATCGGAACGCTTGATCCGAGTATCAAGAGTATTGACGATCTCACGAAGGATGCGAGTTATCCGGCGGTGTTTGAGATGATCAAGAAGGGTTACAAGCCTGTTGATGCTTACCGTATCGCCAACTTTGACAAGCTCACGAAAAATGCTTCGGAAGCGGCACGTCAGACGGTTCTCAACAATCAGTCGGGCAAGGAGCATCTTGTGCAGACTACTCAGCGCGGAACAGGTATCGCTTCGGTGCCTGCGGACGTACGGCAGATGTACCGTGATCTTGATCCCGATATGTCGGATGCGGACATTGCCAAAGATTATGAAAGATATCTCAATCAGACAAGAAAGAAATGAGTAAAGGAGAGTTGAAAATGAAAGGTTTTTACATTCACACAGTCGAAGGTGGTTATGTTCCGCCTTTTGAGCATCTTCCGGCTGACGGACTGACTCCTGCTGTTGGTATGGCGTTGGTTCTTACTGAAGGTAAGCTTACACTTGCAAGCGGTGCTACAAAGCCGACACATATTTCGATGTGTCAGCGTGAGGGAGCTTGTGCGGACGGTGAACTTATTCCCGTTACCCGGGTGAATGATGCGATCACCTTTGCGGTACCGTCCTCGGTTGCAAATGCGGTTGCCATTGGCGGCAAGGTCACGATTTCCGATGACGGTCTCAACGTGACCGCTACCACTGACGGCGGTGTTGCGACTATCGTCGGTAAGGACGGCGAAGCCGAGGGTGATATCCAGTACGTTAAGTTCATTTGACGTGCCGGAGAAGAAAAAATAAACAAAGCAAAAGAAAGGAAAGTTTAAAATGGCAGGTATTACATTTACTTTTGGCTCGGGTGTTGCCGATTCGGTTTTCGGTAAGAGACAGGCGCCTATCCGCAGTTTCCTCGAGAAGCGTGGTGAGGCTTTTGAACAGGCTTCTCTCGTTAAGGAGCTTTTTAACGTATACAAGACCAAGAACTGGGGTGACAAGTTCGGCGGTATGACCGGTATGGACGGCTTCAAGCCCGGCGGCGAAAATGCGGCGTTCCCGGTTGACCATATGCAGGAGGGTTACTCCAAGGTTATCGAGTACATCGAATGGAGAGACAGCTTCTCCATCAGCCGTAAGGCTGCCGATGACAGTAACGTGATCGACCTCAAGAAGCGTCCGCTCGGTTTTATTACCGGTTACTACAGAACCCGTGAGAAGTTTGCGGCATCGACCTTCGGTGCGGCTATTGGGGGCAAGACCTCACACAACTTCGGCGGCATGAGCTTCGATATCAAGTGTGCCGACAAGAAGCCTCTCTTTGCAAAGGATCATCCCTCGATCCTCGGCAAGAAGGCACAGTGTAACATTTTCTCCGATGAGTTCAGCGAGGATGCACTTGGTGCGCTCGAAACTGCGATGCAGAACTTCATGGGTGACAACGGTGAGATTCTTGATATTTCTCCCGACACTATCGTTATCCCTAACGATTATGCGCTCAAGAAGGCTGTTTTTGCGGCAATCGGTTCCGACAAGGATCCCTCCACATCAAACAACGGTTTCAACTACCATTACGGCAGATGGAACATCATCGTTCATCCCTATCTCAACCAGTACATCACCGCAGGCTCGAAGCCGTGGATGCTCTTTGACAGTGCGGCTAACAAGGCTTATGACGGTGCTGTTTGGGGTGACCGCGTTACTCTTGAGATCGATTCTCGCATTGATGACGGTACCAAGGGCAACGTATGGGACGGTTACGCTCGTTTCGGTGCAGGCTTCAACGACTGGCGTCCCTTTGCTGTCGGCGGTGTTGCGGAAGGTAACGCGCTTCTTTAAAATAATACATACAGCCGAGCGGCGGTGTGCGGTGACTTCGCTGCCGCCGTTTAACTGTATCAAGAGGAGATTTTTAAAATGACTATCGAAAAGGTTTTACGGCTTGCCGATGAGATTAAGCCGAATGCGCTGTCGCAGGAGCTTAAGATTCACTATATTTCCGAGGCAGAGGGACTTATACAGTCGGATGTGATGCTTATTGCTTCGCCGGATATTGTTGTTTACGGTGTTGATGATCTTTCTGCAGAATTACTTGTCAGACCTCCGCATGACAAGCTGTATCTTGAATATCTTATTGCAATGATCGATTTTGCCAATGGCGAATACAACCGTTACACGAACACGATAACGAGGTTCAACACAGATCTTGCGGCGTACACGGCATGGTATGCGAGCCGTTTTCATCCGATTGACGGACGTGTCGAGGAAGCAGGGTATTATCTCTCGGCGTATGCTATTGCTGTTGCTCACGGCTTCGACGGAAGTGAAGCGCAGTGGCTCGAATCACTTCGCGGCCCTGCCGGTAAGGGTGATCCGGGTGATGACGGAAAGACAGCCGAGTTTCGTTACAGCGGTGACGTTCTTCAATGGAAGTACACTGACGAGGGTGACGAGGCTTGGAGGGTACTTGTTGACGTTGCGGAGATATCGGCATATGCAGACAGTGCAGCGGAGTCGGCAAGGAAAGCGGCAGAGTCGGCAGGCAGTATCGGTAATGAGCTTGCGTTGGCAAATGAAGCGGCTGAACGTGCGGCGGAGAGTGCGGATGCTGCGGCTAAATCAGCACAGGATGCTGTCGGTGCTGCCGGCGGTGGTGTTTCGACATTTAACGGGCGCTCGGGTATTGTTGTGCCACAAAAAGAGGACTATCAGGAATATTATGCTGAAAAGAATCATGTGCATGACGGATACGCTGAATCAGGGCATAATCACGATGATGTGTATGCGGCAAAAGGGCATAGTCACGATGGGTACGCATTAAGTCCTCGAAATTATACAGTTTCCATAGCAAGTTCCGCGTGGACAGGAGATAGCTCGACGGGATATTCGCAGACGGTTAAAGTTGAGGGAATCACAGAAGATGACATGCCTTTTGCCGATGTTGTACTTGGCGAAGATATTGCGACAAATGAGTCTGCACTCGATGCGTGGGCTTGTATTACTCGAATAACTACCGGTGACGGCACAATAACGCTGTGGGCGAACAAGAAGGTGCCGACGAGTGATTTTTCGATTCGGTTGAAGGTGGTGAGATAACATGGGAGAAGCGTTTATTATGCGACGTGGCAGAGATGACAAAAATACAGAAATAGAAGGCTTTAGTATTACCGGAAATAGCACTGATACCATAACGATAGAAGAGCTGATTGGATGCAGAGGCTTTATGATGACCATAAATGCTCTTTCAGTGACTTACGGTGGTTCCAATATGTTTGTTTACAGTCTATTTTATTTGGATGGAACGGTATCCGCGCTTATACGCGCTGCTAATGATGCAAATATTGAAGATACATATGTACTATCATACGGAACTAACCTTTTTAAGGACTTCGATGAAGAGACCGGCACCATTGTGTTAAGTGGAGCTGTATTCGCAAAAAAAACATATGCTGTAATTGCAATTAAATAAAGCTAAGGAGGAGACAATGAAATACAGTATAAACGGTGCTTCTGTGATGCTCCTCACCGACGAAACGCTTGTCGCCGGTTCGGTTGGTGTTCATTATGCCGAGTTTGTATTTGATGACACATGGGATGAGTATGCCGTGAAAATGGCGGTGTTCAAGTCCGATTATGATGAGCGTGAGATGCTGATTGAGGACAACAGATGTCTCATTCCTTGGGAGGTACTGCAGGAACCGGGTTTGCTTCATGTTGGCATATACGGACAGTCGAGCGAAAAGAAACGGCCGACGTTATGGGCGGCACCAAAAACGGTTTATCCCGGTGCTTCGGAGTGTGAAGCTTCAAGTGAGCCGACGCCCGACAAATGGCAGCAGGCTATTGCGTATATCGAGAGTCTTGTTTCACCGACGGTTGAAGTGGTGGCGATAGACGGTGGTCACCGTGTTGCTGTTACGGATGTTAACAGTACACGATTTTTTGATGTTATGGACGGAGAGGACGGTTATACTCCCGTCAAGGGTGTTGATTACTTCGACGGAGAGGCTGGTTATACTCCGGTCAAGGGTGTTGATTACTTCGACGGAGAGGCTGGTTATACTCCCGTCAAGGGTGTTGATTACTTCGACGGAGAGGACGGCTATACTCCGGTCAAGGGCGTTGATTACTTCGACGGAGAGGACGGTTATACTCCCGTCAAGGGTGTTGATTACTATACCGATGCTGACAAGGCGGAGATGGTGCAGGCTGTACTCGCTGCGCTTCCCGATGGAGATGAGGTGAGTTATTAATGGCGATTGTAACAACCGATGACAAGCATTACTCCGATATTGCCGCGAAGATACGCGAAAAGGCTGAGACCGATACGT
>JAFTTS010000036.1 GCA_017466685.1 Clostridia bacterium | reverse complement strand
TCACCGCCCGTAAGTACATAGTCGCCGATGGATATCTCCTCGTCAACGATCTCCTCAATGATACGCTCGTCAACGCCCTCATAGTGTCCGCAGAGGATTATTATGTTATCGTACTGTGTCAGCTCATAAGCCTTTTTCTGGGTTAAAACCTTGCCTCGCGGTGACATATATATAACACGTCTGCGCTTGTTGTCATCCCCCTGCGCTTCGATTATCGACTTATAACAGCCGTAAATCGGAACGGCACTCATGAGCATTCCCATTCCGCCGCCGTAAGGGGTGTCGTCAACACGTCGATGCTTGTTTTCGGAAAAGTCACGGATGTTGTGAGAATGAACCTCAACGATACCGCTCTCCTGTGCACGACCGATTATGCTCGATGATAGCACCGAATCGACAACATCGGGAAAGAGCGTCATTATGTCAAATCTCATCACGGATGACCTCCGGCTCACCGTCGAACATTCCCTCTATCGGGCGAAGATAAACACCCCCGTCGTCGATGTGACCTATGAACTCGTCCACCGCAGGACCAAGCACCTCTGCACCGCTGTCCGTCGTTACAACAAACAGATCCGATGCAACACTTTCAAGATAATCTGCAAGTACGCCAAGCCGCTTTCCGTCACGTTCATCGAAAACGGGAAGCCCGATAATATCGGCAACAAACACACGGTCGTCGTCAATTTCAATATCGTCACGGTCGGCATAGACAACACGGTTTTTAAGCAGTTGTGCTGCTTCAATGGAGTCGATACCCCAAAAATAAACGAGCGCACACCCCTTGTGAACCGACGCCTTTGTCACCTCAAGCGGAATATATTCATCCTTCTTTTTATAGTAGAGCTTTTTTATTGAACACAGCACCTCGGGCGAGTCACACCACGATTCGATTTTGAGCGCACCGCGCACACCGTGAGTGTTTATGATCTTGCCGCATTCGAGATACTGTTCTTTTTTTGAGTTTTCGGAAATTATTTTCCCTCCGTTTACATAGTTAACCATTATATATTGTAACACATTTTGAGAACATATTCAAGGAAATTTGAAAATTTTAATTTTATGTACATAAATTGACACGTCACCACTTGAAATCAAGAATAAATTATGGTAGAATAATTATATATTTCAACAAAGAGGTATCAACATGAAAGTTGTAACAGCTATAGATTCATTCAAGGGCAGTCTCACCTCGCTCGATGCAGGCAAGGCTTGTGCAAACGGTATTCGACGTGTATATCCCGATGCAGATGTGATAATACGTCCGCTTGCAGACGGCGGCGAGGGTACGACCGAAGCTTTGGCTCTCGGCATGAACGGAAGACTTCGCACAGTCAGCGTACATGACGCACGTATGCGTAAAACCGACTGCACATATTGCATCGCAGGAAACACCGCAGTTATCGAAATGGCTGTCGCGGCAGGACTTCCACAGCTTGAGCCTGAGCTGCGTGATCCGCTTGAAACAACAACATACGGTGTCGGCGAGCTGATTGCTGATGCAATAAACGAAGGCTGTCGTGATTTTGTGATCGGTATCGGCGGAAGCGCGACAAACGACGGCGGAACGGGTATGCTCGCGGCTCTCGGATTCGGGCTTCTTGACAAAAACGGCAACCCTATCGCCCTCGGTGCAAAGGGGCTTCGTGATCTTGTAAAAATTGATGACAGTGACGTTATCCCAGGACTTCGCGACTGCCGTGTACGCGTTGCGTGTGACGTAACGAATCCACTTTGCGGTGAGCTTGGCTGCAGTGCCGTTTACGGACCGCAAAAGGGTGCAACTCCCGAAACGGTTCGCGAAATGGACGGATGGCTTGAAAATTTCGCCAAGGTTACAAAAGAAAAATACCCCACCTCCGATATGAACTATCCGGGAAGCGGTGCGGCAGGCGGACTCGGCTTTGCCCTGCGTGAATTTCTCGGCGGTGAGCTTATTTCGGGAATCAGCCTTGTGCTTGACGTGACGCGCCTTGAAGATTACATAAAAGACGCAGATATCGTTATAACCGGCGAGGGCAGACTCGACCGTCAGAGTGCGATGGGTAAAGCACCGGTCGGCGTGGCAAAGCTCGCAAAAAAATACGGCAAGCTCTGTATCGCCTTTTCGGGCGCTGTGACAGAGGATGCCGTGGCTTGCAACGAGGTCGGTATCGATGCATTCTTCCCTATCCGCAGAAAGATCGACACGCTCGATGAGGCAATGGATACAAAAAACGCAAGCCGCGACCTTTCGGACACGGCTGAACAGGTATTCAGATTAATTAAGTCTTGCGGTCAAATTTAGTCTTGCAGACGGGACAGGTTATGGTTATCTCTCCTCTGCCCTTTGGAACACGCAGATTGTTTTTGCAGTTAGGGCAGGCAAAATAACGATGAGTTCGTATATCCTTTATGCGGTTATACTGAAGCTTAAACCACTTTTTTATGCCTTTCCAGAAGCCTAAAAATTTCGCGTTCTCATTTGCACGTGCCGCTCTGTTTTTTGAAAGCATACGGAAAAGCATCCAGATGAGCAGTCCGTATGATATGACGTAAAGTATCAGCGACACCCTTGGCGAAGCGACTGCACAAAAGGATGACGCAAGCGAAAGTATCATTGAAACGATAAGTATTGCATATCCGAGCTTGTCAACGCCGTAACGTCCATAAAAGAACCGTGCGAGTGTTGTTCTGATTCTGTATAATATATTTCTCATCACACACCTCCGAAATATAATACATTAAAATTATACGCCAAAATCATGCACGATTCTATTCTAAATATTCAACAAAGCGTAAAAATTTCATTAAAGCTTTAAAACACTTGCAAAATTTGAAAATATGAGTTATAATATATGTAACATATTTCTGAAAGGAGTTATTTTCAATGATTTATGATGATGCGCAGGAAAAGCCGCAGTCCGAATGTACTCACGACTGTTCTTCCTGCTCTGCTAACTGTTCATCCCGTGAAAAAACAAGTTTACTTGAAAAGCCTCACGAGATGTCGAATGTTAAAAAGGTCATCGGTATCGTCAGCGGTAAGGGTGGCGTCGGTAAATCCATCGTCACCTCAATGCTCTCGGTAATTATGAGCCGCCGCGGTCACAGTACGGCTATTCTCGATGCTGACATCACAGGTCCGTCTATCCCCAAGGCGTTCGGCGTGAAGGGCGAGGTTACGGGTGACGGCGCAGGCGGTATTTTCCCGCTTGAATCCAAGACCGGTATCAAGATGATGAGCGTTAACCTGCTTCTGCCCGAGGAAACCACTCCCGTTGTTTGGAGAGGTCCCGTTATCGCAGGAACAGTAAAACAGTTCTGGACGGACGTTATCTGGGACGATGTGGATTTCATGTTCGTCGATATGCCTCCGGGAACAGGCGACGTTCCGCTGACCGTATTCCAGTCTATACCTCTTGACGGTATTATTATTGTAACAAGTCCCCAGGAGCTTGTTTCGATGATAGTTGCCAAGGCGGCAAACATGGCACAGATGATGAATATTCCCGTTCTCGGTCTTGTTGAGAACATGGCATATTTCAAGTGTCCCGACTGCGGTAAGGATCATAATATTTACGGAGAGAGTCACATTTCCGAGGTTGCGGAAAAGTTCGGTTATGACGTTCTTGCACGTATGCCGATCGATCCCCGTCTTGCGGCACTCTGCGATAAGGGTATGCTTGAGCTTATGGAGAACGACTACCTTGATAAGGCAGCCGAAAAGCTCGAGAAGTTACTTTAATTAAAAACACATAAGCCTCGGTCACCCCCGGGGCTTTTTGTGAATACTTGGAGGAAACATAAATGAAGAAAGCAAACCAAACCAATTATGATGAAGCAAGCATGGGTAAATCCCTGCTGGATGATGAGATTTATCCAAAGAAAAAGATTCAGCTTCCGGTTGGAACGCTTGTCAGAGCGGCAGAAATCACTTTGATACGCGGAAGTGAAACAACAGAGTACGTGCAGAAAGCAAATGAAATAACTTACGTCGTCTCAGGCAAAGCAACATTTTATTGCAATGACGTTCCCACCGAAATACGTAGCGGCGACGTTCATTATATAAAAAAGGGCTTACGCTTTCGCTCCATCGCAAGCCCCGATGAAAACTTCCATTGTGTATGCATAGCTTTTATTCCAAAACGCAACTATGATCCTATCGCTCAGTATCTGCAATTCATGGCTGACGTTGATACAACGGTTGCGGTCGATAACGGCAAAATCAAGCGTCTTTGCGATCTTTTGATCGATGAAATGTATATGCACGACGATCAGCAGAATACGATGCTGAATCTCTATATAACGCAGATACTCATCACATTTTTCCGTATAATCAACGGCAATACCCTGCCAAGACGTGTAAACAAAGCATCTTCAAGCTTCACGGTATACCATCTGATGCGGTATATTGACAATAAATATATGTCCATCCAGGATATCAAAAGCGTTGCGGATGAGCTTTCATACAGCGAATATTACCTCTCCCACCTTTTCAAGGAAAAAATAGGAATCAGCATAAAGGATTACATAACAAGAAAGAAGCTTTCGGCGGCGGCTGAAATGCTTGCTGCCAGCACTATGAGCGTAAGTGATGTGGCAAACAAAATCGGTTACGCGTCCGCACATACATTCAGGCAAGCATTCAAGCGACACTTCGGCGTCAGTCCGAGCGAATATTCGGAGAACATGAACGGTAAAAACTAAACTCCGAAGCTGTGCCTTTTAAAAATGCAACGAAACAAGCAAAGTTGCACCTGACGCCGACGCAGTTGGCGGCGATGGTTATACTATCCCAAGCGATGTACCGCTTATAAGATCATCAAAGCAAGCTCCGACAAAACGCTGATCGGTTCGGTAACCGTCAATATGCAGATAACGTATACGGCGATAATTGTAGCTCGAAAGCGGACGGTTGTACGCATTGTCACTGTGTGCCGAAACAAGGTATGTGCGCCTGCCGTAACCGGTTACAAGCAGCGTGTGATAATAGTCGCCGTCAGCGTTACCGAGCTGGATAACGTCACCGATCTGCAGAATTTGACGTCTGCCAACTTCACGTCCGAATGGACCAAGTCCTTCACCGATTCCCTCGGTGTTGCCCGTCAGGAAGTTATAGAAAAATTCCACACCCGTCCATGCTGCGGCACGGTCATCGGGCGATATGTAGTACCAACCGAAATCACGGGTAAAATTCATCTGACAGCAGCCGGCAAGGATACACTGTGAAACGAAATTTGTGCAATTTCCTCCGCCACCCGTAAAATCAAAGAAAAGCGGATTTCGGTCAAGTGCCCACCGCCTTGCATATGCCAGTGCACGCTGACGGTTGTATTCGTATATTTCGGGCATAAATTCATCTCCTTTCGTCTTTGTTACAGTTTATGCAATGGGCACGAAAACGGTTAATATTCAAAGTTACACTTGCAATTATGACCGATGCGTGGTATAATTAGAGAAATATCATTATTCGAGGATGCACATGAAAAAAAGTCAATTTATCGCGGCGGTGACGTTTATCATACTCTCCCTGACGTTCATCGCTTTTCTCTATATGCAAAATCATGCAAACGAACCGAATAACACCGTTCACACGCCTTTGCTTTCACCAAGCAAAAAAAGCATCGCACTACCGCCGTGTGACACCGAGGAAGAACCGCTTCCCGAGCCTTTTGAGATCACATTTTCGTTCGTCGGTGACTGTATGCTCGCAACAGACCGCGGCGGTGAATGGCCGGGCTCGTTCAATGCCCTCGCAAAAGAGGTTGAACCGTCTTATTTCCTTGAAAATTTCATCGAGCTTTTTGAAAACGACGACTGGACGGTTGCCAATCTTGAAAACGTCTTTACCGATAACGCTGATGCACCAATGCGAAACAAGGGTTACACTCCTGCGTATTGGTATCGTTCAACCACGGCGAACACAGCCATTTTAAGTGCAGGAAGCGTGGAGATCGTTTCGCTTTCCAACAACCATTCCGAGGACTACACCTCCATCGGCTATGAGGACACCCGTGCCGCACTCGATGCAGCAAACGTCCTCTGGGGCGACAATGATAACGTCGTCATGCTCGAAAAGAACGGCTTCACCATAGCGCTCTACTGCACTACGTTCTACTATACGGGCTATGACACGGTAATCTCTAACAAAATGGCAAGCATCGACGCAGATTATAAGATCGTATATTTCCACGGCGGCACCGAGCGTGTACATGAGCCGGACGCATGGAAAGCCGCAGGCTGCAGACGAATGCTCG
>JAFTTS010000035.1 GCA_017466685.1 Clostridia bacterium | reverse complement strand
AGCTTCTTGCCGCCGGGGATCTTATCGAGATCGATGGTTGCCTGCGGAACAGCGTCAAGACCGCAGATGTGTGTGATCATAGCCGCGGGATTGATGAGTCCCTTTTCCATCATTGCGATCGATTCACGCATATCGTCTGTGTTACCGCCGCTTGTGCCGACGATGTGAGTCGATGCGTAGTGTACATTATAGAAGTTGAACATTGCAGAGAAGTCGGTCTTGGTCGGACCTGCGAAGAAGTTAAGGCAGCCGTCCTTGCCGAGAAGTGCGTCACCCTGCTCAACAACGGGCTTAACGGGAGCGAATACGAATACATCGTCATATCCCTCGGGAGCCAGGCTCTTTAAGTAAGCGGTGGAATCTTCGTATTTTGCTGTGTTTACATACATGAGCTTGACGCCGTTCTTTGCCGCCTTTTCAACTGTAACCATCTCAGCCGCACGTGCAAGACGAGCTTCGTCGATATCGGTTACAACGAGGAACGACGGACGACGGTCACAGCTGATAAGATAGTCAACAGCACCGAGTCCCATAGGACCTGCACCTGCGAGAATACAAGCGTTACCGCCTTCCTTGATGCCCATATCGTGAACATAAGAGCCACCCTTTGTGTGATAGTTTGCGTGTGCACCGCCGATGATACAGCTCATAGGCTCGGAAAGAGAACCGTAGAAATAAGCGTCACCATTATACTTTAAGAGGCAATCCATTTCAAGTGTGTCTGCAGGGATGATTACGTATGTAGCACCGCCGCCACAGTATTTGTAGCTGTAACCGGGAGCCATGAGACTGCCGTTCTTGTTGTGTGCAGGCTGGATAGCGAATTTATCGCCGGGCTTGAATTTATCCTGCCACTTCTTACCGACCTTAACGATATCGCCGCAGAACTCGTGACCGAGGATTATGGGATTAACATCGCAGTCATTGGGAATGCGCTTATGTGCAGCACCCTGCATTGCAGCCTTGTGAGATGACATACAAAGGCTGTCTGATATGATGTGCGCCAGGATCTCATCGTCTGCGATTTCGGGGAGTTCAAACTCCTCAAGACGGAGGTCATTGACACCGTAAATTCTAACTGCTTTGGTTTTCATGATTGTATTCCTTTCATGTTTATGGATTTTATTTTACATATTATATTGTACCAAGTTCCCCCGAAAAAGTCAATGATTTTTCGCATAATTCGCGGAAAAATTTTTAAAAAACTCTTTTATTTATCGGAATTTTGTGGTATAATGTATTTAATCACATTTTTGACTGTTAACATGGGGTGAATCTAACATGAATGCACACGACGCCTCGCTTCGAATGAAGGAGCTTGCACGCCTGCTTGAATATCATTCGCGTCTTTATTATGTACTCGACGCGCCCGAGATCTCCGATTATGATTACGATATGCTTTTCCGCGAGCTTGTGACGCTTGAAGAAACATACCCGAAGCTTGCCGATCCGAACTCACCGACCAAGCGTGTCGGAGGAAAGGCACTCGACGGCTTTAACAAGGTCACACACAATGTTCCGCTCGGAAGCCTTTCGGACGTTTTTGATTACGATGAGGTGCGTGCGTTTGTTTCACGTATAAAGGCGATCGCTCCCGACTGTGAATTTACGGTTGAATGTAAAATCGACGGTCTGTCGGTTGCGCTCGTTTATGAAAACGGTAAATTTATTCGAGGTGCCACTCGCGGTGACGGTAAGGTTGGCGAGGACGTTACAGAAAATCTCCGTACGATACGCACGATACCGCTTACTATTGACACGGATGAGCCGTATGTTGAGGTGCGCGGTGAGGTATATATGTCGCGTGCGAAATTCGAGAAGTTAAACGAACGTCGTGAAGCAGAGGGAGAATCTCTGTTTGCAAATCCCCGTAACGCCGCGGCAGGTACGCTTCGTCAGCTTGATTCAAAGATCACCGCCTCACGCGGACTTGATATATTCGTTTTCAATTACCAGGCAGGAACAAAGTCGTTTGACACTCACTCGGAGAGTCTTGATTGGCTTAAGGCTGTCGGCTTCACGGTTCTGCCCGAATACAGTGTGGTTAAGACTGCAGATGAGGTTATCGATGTTATCGAGCGCATCGGTGCGGCACGTGAGGGACTTCCGTTCGGAATCGACGGTGCTGTTATCAAGGTCAATTCGCTTTCACTGCGTACCGAGATCGGTGAAAACACGTCAACACCCAAATGGGCAGTTGCTTATAAGTATCCGCCGGAGGAAAAGCCGACAAAGCTTCACGACATTGTAATACAGGTCGGAAGAACCGGTGTACTCACGCCGAACGCGGTGCTTGAAGCGGTACAGCTTGCCGGTACGACCGTTTCACGTGCGACATTGCATAACCTCGATTTCATCCGTGAGCGTGATATCATGATTGGCGACACGGTTATCGTTCGAAAAGCCGGAGATATAATTCCCGAGGTGGTTTCCGTCGTTAAAGCAAAGCGTGACGGATCTGAGCGGTTCTTCGATATGCCGTCTGTTTGTCCGTCGTGCGGTGAGGCTGTTATAGCAGATGCGGATGATGAGTCGCAATCGGGTACTGCGGCGTATCGCTGTACAAATTCGGCGTGTCCTGCACAGCTTCTTCGCAATCTTGAGCATTTCGCCTCAAAGGATGCGATGGATATTGACGGTCTCGGTAAATCCTTGCTTGCGCTTCTTCATTCGGAAGGACTTGTCAAAAACGTCGCGGATCTCTATTCGCTTAAAGAAGAACAGTTAATACCGCTTGAGCGAATGGGCAAAAAGAGCGCACAGAATCTTATCGCGGCGATTGAAAACTCGAAAAACGCAGGTCTTGCAAGACTTATTTACTCTCTCGGTATACGCCAGGTCGGTGTCAAAGCGGCACAGGTGCTTGCGGCGAAATTCGGCGATATTGAAGCACTGTTCGGGGCTGATGAGGAATCGCTCTGTGATATAGAGGATGTCGGTGCGGTGACGGCTAAATATGTTATTGATTTCTTCGCTCATGCAAAGACACGTGAGATTATTGACGAGTTGAAATCCTGCGGCGTTGTGACGGTTTATGAGTCACAGCAAAAGAGTGAAAAACTTTCGGGAATGACGTTTGTTCTGACGGGTACACTCCCGACAATGAAGCGTGACGAAGCGGCGGCTCTTATTGAGTCACATGGCGGTAAGGTTTCATCGTCTGTTTCGAAAAAGACGACGTATGTTGTTGCAGGAAGCGACGCCGGCTCAAAGCTTACGAAGGCTGAATCGCTCGGTGTTACCGTTATTGATGAGGATGCGCTTGTCGCGATGGTGAACGATGGACAGTAAGATTAAAAATGAGCTTATCGAAGCGGCAAGGCTTGCACGTGAGAGGGCTTATGCACCTTATTCAAACTACAAGGTCGGTGCGGCGATTTTAGCTTCAAGCGGAAAGATTTACACGGGGTGTAATTTTGAAAATGCGTCGTTTGGTGCGGGAACGTGCGCTGAACGTGTTGCGCTCGGTGCGGCACTCGCGGCAGGAGAACGTGAATTTTCGGCTGTTGCCTGCATCGGCGGTGATGATGCTATAACGCCTTGCGGAATCTGTCGTCAGGCGTTGTCGGAATTTGGAGACATGATAATTTATTGCGGATCTGCGGATGGGGAAGTGCGTGAATACACGCTTGCACAGCTTCTGCCGTTTGGATTCAGTCTGTAACTTTTGGGAGGACAACTATGTTTATAGATAACGTAACAATACACATAAAAGCAGGTGACGGCGGTAACGGCTGTGTCGCTTTTCACCGTGAAAAATACGTAGCCGAGGGAGGTCCTTCGGGCGGTGACGGCGGTACTGGCGGTAACATCGTTTTCAAGATCGACGAGGGAACGAACACGCTGCTTACTTTCCGTTATAAGCGCAAATTTATCGCCGAAAACGGTGGTGACGGCGGCACGGAAAAGTTCCACGGCAAAAACGGTGAGGACACGGTAATTCTCGTTCCGCCGGGAACTGTTATAAAAGATGCCGAAACGGGACGCATAATCAAGGATATGTCCGACTGCGAGCCTTACACGATTTTAAAGGGTGGACGCGGCGGTTGGGGTAACCGTCATTTTGCGACGCCGACACGTCAGATTCCGCGTTTTGCAAAGCCGGGACTCAAGGGCGAGGAAAAGGACGTCACGCTTGAACTTAAAATGCTTGCGGATGTTGGACTTGTAGGCTTCCCGAACGTCGGAAAATCATCGCTCTTGTCGGTTGTAAGCTCAGCGAAGCCGAAGATCGCCAATTATCACTTTACGACATTACAGCCGCAGCTTGGTGTTGTCAAGACGGGAGAGGGTAAGGGCTTTGTGCTTGCTGATATTCCGGGGCTTATCGAGGGTGCCGCAGAGGGAGCAGGTCTCGGTCACGATTTTCTGCGTCATGTTGACCGTTGCCGTTTACTTATCCATGTTATTGATATAAGCGGTACAGAGGGACGTGATCCGATTGACGATATCAAGAAGATCAATTCCGAGCTTGAGCGTTATTCGCCCGAGCTTGCATCAAGACCGCAGATCTTTGCCGCTAATAAGATAGACGCAACCGTTCTTGAGCTTGCCGACCTTTCGGATTTCGAAGCATATGTAAAGGATGAGCTTGGTTGTGAGCTTTTCTATATCTCAGCCGCGACACGTGAAGGCGTGGACGAGCTTATGTGGCGTACTGCCGAGATGCTTGAAGACCTGCCTCCGCTGACGATTTACGAATCCGAGGCAGAGCCGATGCCCGAAGTGAGCGATGACGGCGAGCGTGAGATCATCGTCCGCAATGTCAACGGCGTTTATTATGTTGAGGGTGAGTGGCTTATGCAGCTTATCGATTCGGTCAACTTCGGCGACAGAGAGTCGATCGCATTCTTCCAGCGTATACTCAAATCGAGCGGTGTTATCGATGCGCTCACTGCAAAGGGCTGCGAGGATGGCGATACGGTTAATATTTATGACGTTGAGTTTGATTTTATAGGATAAAATTGAATATAATCAAGACCGTAAAATGGCACTTTTGGCGAAGAAAAGCACTTGTTTTTTTACAATATCCGCTTGTGATCTTCGATTTTGTCATTATACGGTCTTTTTTCATTTATTGGGACTTGACAAAAGCAGATGAAATGTTTATAATAATAACTGACAGTACAGCTTATACGTTTAAGTTAATCTGCCTTAAGGGGGAACTTATGAAAGATTATATCAATTTTTTTGAATCGAATATTTATTCGTTTGACAGCGCAAACAATATCATGGAAGAAAAAGATATCGGTATTTGTGCAGATATCGTTTCAATATTGACACCCGAACATTCGGTTTCGGCAATGAATTGTTTTCAAGGCTGTCCTTATACAAATACTGCTTTTGATTTTGATGTTAGAATAGATGGCGAAAAAATCAAATGCGACAGCTGGAAATGGCTTCCGAACGCTATTTGGCGGCACGGACATACAAAAAGCTTCACGGTTGATACGATAACTGTCGCTGTACCGCAATCACGTACACTTATACAAAAGCTCACTGTGACAAATTTAACCGACAAGCCGATTAATGTGCCGATTACCGTTATGTACAGAGGTAAAACCCGCAAAGAAGAAAACTGGACTTTTGCGATTCCACCGGCTGACAAGGATTCTCGTGATAATTATTCGGTGAACGATGAAAATAATATTCTCTCCTCAATCGCGGACGGTGCATCATACAGACTCACATCGTCTCTTGAAAATATGAGAATGTTCAAGCGTGCTTATCTTTGGGAGAATGAGATCACGATTCCGTCAGGTGATCCGGTTGTGTTTTATTTTTCCGCTCATATCGGCTCTGAGCAGCAGACAGAAGATGAGGCGCAGTATGCTGTTCACAATTATGAGGAGTTGATCGGAAGTTCCTTTGAATATCTTGAAATAGAAACCAAGAGTATACATTATAATCTCCCAATGCTTAATTCAGATCACACGGATCTTTACCGAATTTATT
>JAFTTS010000034.1 GCA_017466685.1 Clostridia bacterium | reverse complement strand
TCGGCTCGGTTTCGACCTGCTCGGTTTCAATCGGCTCGGTTTCAACGGGTTCGGTTTTGACCTGCTCGGTTTCAATCGGCTCGGTTTCAATCGGCTCGGTTTCAACGGGTTCGGTTTTGACCGGCTCAGTTTCAATCGGCTCGGTTTCGACCTGCTCGGTTTCAACGGGCTCGGTTTCAACGGGCTCGGTTTCGACAGGCTGAACAATTATCAAACTGTTACCCGGAGATGAGAGACCGTATCCCACGATTACCGAATCATCGAAATAATACATGGTCTCTGCAACTGCATCTTCGCAGTCACCTTCGATGACAGTAACATACTCATCAGATATTTCTATAATAATTGCCGCACTGTCTGCAGTACCGTTCTCGTTTTTGTCTAAGAAAACAACGTCGCCCTCGATAGGCGTATATTCCCCTTTATCAAAGTATCGGTCAGCCTCTGCCCACTGCACGATCATTGCGTCAGCACCTGATCCGAGGTACATGTCGTCAAGCCCCGCATAATTAAGGCAGAACGATACAAACATTACCGACCATTTTCCGTAAGGGTTGCCATACCATTCGCCATACCGCGTATAGCCTCGGCGCACGCCGTCCGCATCGACAGTAAAGTTGCTGATGCTTTCCGTATAACCCATCTGGGATCTCGCAATTTCTACGATGCGATCTTTTGTAGAAACCTCCTCGGCAATATAAGGAAGTGTTGCTTCCCATACGTCCGCAGTTTCCTTGTCCGCGTTGATATCGGAGTAGCACAAGCTGTTGTGGATATGCTCGTCCGTATGGCAAATGTAATTTGTGATATAACATTCCTCGGTATGCTCGTGCTGATTATCTTCGTCAGTTTCCGATATGTCACAAACAAGCACAAGTTCGGTACACTCTGCGGTGTGAGAATGCTCGTCATATCCGCAGAACGCCTCGCCTGCCATTGTGATGCCTGTCAGCTTAAGCCACCAGAAAACTGCGATTATTACTATTATGGAAACGACAGCAAGCATAGAGGCAAGTCGACCTTTCCATGTCTTAGTCTGCTTTATTTTTTGAAGGTCGTATTGCAACCCTGGATTCACTATGCTGCCTCCTTCCCAAAGAAGTCTTTGCGTGTTTTAATTAAAAAACAATATTTTGGAGAATGGCCAAACTCTAAAAAAGAGTTTGCCAACGATCTGCTCCGTGGGGATGCATCCAATAACGGTGTTCCTGCTGTCAATGGACGTGGACCGGTGATCCCCCATTAAGAAATATGTGTTTTCGGGAACCGTATATGGGAATTCAATATCACATTCTCCAAGTCCCTTGTCGCTGACATATGGCTCGTCTCGCATTACTCCGTTGACGTACACGTTTCCGTCTCTGTCGATGACGAGCGTGTCACCGGGCAGAGCTATAACTCGCTTAATAAGTATCTTATTTGAATAGGAAAAGCCGCACAGGTCTCCGTAGTCAAGTTTCGACGTTTTCAGAAGCACTACTATGTCTCCGTTTTCGAGGGTAGGCTCCATGCTGGTTCCGGCAATTTGTAGTACCGGAAGCACGAGAGTTGTAATGAGCACCGCGATTGCCGCTACGACAACAAGCGTACAAAGCGTATTTTTTATGATACGCTTGAATCGGATTTTATTCTTCTCCCTCTTTAACTCCGCGCCAATTTGATCAGCTGAGGGGATTACTTTTTCTTCCATTGTTATTTATACACTTTTCGGGTTATATTATTTGAGCTTTTTCTTCTCGTTAAGAACGTATTTGTAAAGAGTCTGAGCTTCCCTTATCTTTTTCTCAGTTTCAGCGTCAATCGCGCGGCATCTTTCCTCAGCCTCAGCAATCATCGCGTGCGCAGCGTTCCGACTTTCCTCTTCTCTTGCCTGACAGCGCTTGTACGTCTCGAGGATCATCGCTTTTACGATTTTTTTGCACTCTTCGTCATAACGTTTTTTAATGAGTGCTTTTTCCTCGTCAAGCTTTTTTAGATTGTAAAGATATTGCTCCGCAGCATTGTCTGCCGCCTCAAAAACGCCGTTCAGCTTTAGTGATGCTTCTGCGATTGAGCCTGCTTCCATCTTGATCAGGCGTTTGTTTTCGAGTTTTTTGTTAGCCTCTTGCAGTTGATCCTGTAATTCCTCGGATCGCTCCGTCAATTGAAGAAGCAATTCAAGCAGCTGTTTTCTGCTCAGTTTTCTTAACTCTCTGTCAGCCATTTTCCCACTTCACAATACAATATTATAAGGTTAGAAATCGTTATTATTTACAGCCTGCAAGTATTGTAAAAAGCTGTAAAACAGTATATTTCGACACCTATACCACTATATAATAGCTCTTTAAGACGTCATTGTCAATGGATTTAAAAGAGATTGTCCGAGGAAGAATGAAAATTAATAAATTGTACATACTGAGACTAAAAAAAGTTTAAAAGTCTTACTTTATCTCCTGTCTACACAGCCGGCAGAAAACGCCGATGCTCGGTCATGCACAGGCATCTACAACTCTTAATTTCTATGCTCATACCCTACCAAGTCATAAGAAAGAGAGCATGGAAAAGATGAGTATGTATTATTAAAATTCGCTGGGCGTCTGAGTTAAAAGTGGTGTCAAAAGTGGCGTCGAATAAGATTGGAATAGAGTTATAAAACAACAAAAAGGCTCGTAAACTTAATGTTTACAAGCCTTTTTCTATTGCGGGGGCCGGATTTGAACCTGACGACCTCCTGGTTATGAGATGATTATTTCGACCCAAGGACGGCTAGGACAGCGATTTTAAGCCAATGTTTGAGGCCGTTTTCGCCGACGATTCGCCGACGGACGGCAGAAAAACGCCGATTCTTGATTTTACTCTTGGGTATCATCCCGGTGTTGCCGAAGACTGCCTTGGTGGGAGGGAGAGGAGGGAGAAGCGATTGGGGCAGCGTTTGATTTA
>JAFTTS010000033.1 GCA_017466685.1 Clostridia bacterium | reverse complement strand
GTTACAACGTCGTTCATCTGCTTTGCAGCCATACCGGTGAACTTAGCGGTGTAGATTTTGCCGCTGAATTCTGTCCACTCGGACTGCGGTACGATAATTGTATCGGGCTCACTGCCGTCTGCGTAGACGATAGTCATCTTTGCGTAGTTGTCAGTACCGGTGAGGTTTGCGGTGTTGATTGCAAAGTCGAGTGAGAGGCTGGAACCGAGTGTCATGGTAACACCGGAGAGATCAAACTTCTCAACTGCTGTGTATACGTTGTATGCGTCATCGGTTTCGATTAATTCGTAACCGGTTGCCGCAACAACATTTGCAGTAAAGCCGTTCTTGATGATGGATACTACCTTTGCAATTGCAACTTCATCCTCAATGTTTGCAAGGAGAGTGATGTTGCCATCAGCTGCGAGTGCTTCATCGATGGTTGCATAGTAAGTGTCCCCAACCTTTGCAACGGATGCCGCAACGAGCTTGAGCTCATCAAGTGTTGCTCTTGCTGCGGTAAGTGTTTCGTAGTTGGTAACAAGTGCCTTCTGATCGTCGGTAAGGTCAGCGTATGCCGCTTCTGCCGCGATGATTGCTTCCTCATCCTCGAGTGTTATCTCGCCGATTGCGTCGATTGCGTCGATAACAACCTGTGCTGCTGCCGCATCTGCTTCTGCCTTGTCTGCTGCTGCCTTGAGTTCGTTGTAAGTAGCTCTTGCTGCTTCGAGTGCTGCAAGGTTGTTTACATATGCTTTCTGTACATCGGTAAGACCTGCGTATGCTGTTTCAGCCGCGATAATAGCTGCTTCGGATTCGAGAGTTACTTCGCCGATTGCAGTGATAAGTGCGTCAACCTCTGCCGCTGCTGCCTTATCTGCCTCTGCTGCAGAATCGTCGATTACAAGCTCAACACCGTAGAAGTCAACCGAAACAGGAGCCTCAATAACGATATCGGTAATTTCTGCCGCATTGGTGATGTTAAGGCTGATATCGCTTGTGGTCCATTCTGTACCAATCTCAATAGTGTCGGTTGCCGCAACAGTGTCACCTGCCATTGCCTTTACGGTAACTGTTGCCACGTTGTTGTCCTCAGTAACAAGATTTGCGCTGTCAACCGTAACCTTGGAGTGGTCATAATTTGTGATACGGAAATTACCGTTTAAAATGTAAGCGCCGTTTGCAAGCTCACCGCTGTATACGTTTGCGATATCGGTCGATACATATGCTGTGTCGCCTGTTGTGGTGTAAGTGATGGTGCTCATCTCTTTGATTGTTGAACCGGAATATGCCGTCCATGCGCCGTCGGCTGTGATAAGCTCCTTGCCTGTTTCAACATCAATTAACGAAAGCTTTGCAATATCGAAGGGTACGATATCGTCAACGCCGAGGTAATGACGCTGGAGGGTAATGCCGAGCTTACTTGTGTCATAATCGGATACAAACTCTACATAGTATTCCTGCCATTCAGGAGTAACATCTGCTGCTCTTACGCCGGGGTTCTGAACCCAAATGTTAGAGCTGTAAACGCCGGTTGAGAGTACGAAGTTTGTAACTTCACGGCGAGTTTTGCTGGTACCGTTGTTATATGCTTCATTAACGAAGATACGAACGTCCATGTTACCGTCATCGTATTTTTTGGAAACAATTGTTTCGTCTTCTCTTGCGTTGACGCCTGTATTAATCTGCGGAATTGTACGCATCCAAACAGAAAGTCTGTATGTTTTTCCTGCCTCAAGAGCTGATGTGTTACTGAATGTTACACCTGAAGCGTCTTTGGTGAAATCAGAAACGTGAATGTAATCGGTGATACCTGCTTCGTTGTTAGCTTCATCAATAACACGAACAACATCGCCAACCTCTGCGCCTGTCCATTCGTCCGAATACTTTTCAACGAGAGTTGCCTCAACGCCGTAGAAGTCAATAGACTCGGTTGCCGCAAGCTCAATTGCATCAATGCCGGATGCCGCGTCAACGGTAAAGCTAAGCTCCTGCCATGCATTGGTAAGTGCAAGCTCTGCGGATTCTGTGCCTGCCGAAACTGTTACGCTGCCGGTGCGTGTTGCGGCGGTCATGTCGATCTCGGAAAGACGGTAGTAACCTGTAATGGTATATCTGCCTGCACCGAGTGAAACATCAGCACTTACAGAAGCAGCGTCATCTGTTCTGTAGTATTCCTTTGCAGCTACTACTGTGGGATCGCTTATCTGGTTGCCGTCCTGCTTTGAGAGAGTACCGTTTCCGATAAGCTCCTCACCGGTTGCAAGATTTACAAACGAAAGCTTTGCAATATCAAATGATACAGCGTCCTCTGCATCCCAGAAGGTCCAGATTCTGAACTTGAGGGTGTCAGCCGCATCAAGAGCAACGTCATAGCTCTTATATGTCCAATCCTCGGTTATTTCAGCGGCTCTGGTTGTGGTGCTGCCGGTTGTACGAATAAATGTATAGCTGTCTGCATAGCCGGAAGCGATTTCCTTTGGGCCGCTTGTTGTGTGTACAGCAAGACGGAGCGCAGGGTTACGTGTTTCATTCTTTATATCCTGCGAGCGAACATAGAACGAAACTCTGTATGTTCCTGCCTCATAGATGGTTTCAGTGTCGGTATAATAGAATCCGTCACCGCCGGTGATAACGCCGTCAGCTACTATGCCGCCTGCTTCAACGTGAATATACTCGGTGATGCCTGCAGCGTTGCCCGGCTCGTAAACATATGTGATACCATTGCCGTTTTCATCGGTCCAATCGTTTACGGTCGAGATTTCATCGTCCGCTTTGATAGGTGTCAGTGTAACATCATCAAGCTCGATGGGATAGCTCTTGTTGAAGTCAAAGGTGATCAAAGAAGATGTTGCTTCGTCAACCGTAAAATCAAATGTATGGGTGCTCCAGGTGTTATAAACGGTATAAGCCTGGCTCTGACCTGCAACAGAAACCGTAACCGTTCCTCCCGGATATTTCGAGCCGGAATAGTCGGTTGTAACTGTAACTTCGCCGGTTTCCTCGTTGGTTTCCTCGGTGGTTACAGCATCATATACAAACACGTTCGAACGAATCTTTGCGCTGAGACGGTATGTACCGGGAAGAAGTGTAAGCGCGTCGGAGGTAACGACGTTTGTGGCAGCCTCAGAAGCACCGGAATTATAGGTGGCAGATTCGGTTACCTGAGTTATCTTCGATTCCGAAGCAATAGCGTAAGATTTCGCTACCCAGTTAGCCTTATCCTCTGTTCCGGTGAGGATCTCCGTTCCGGTTGAATCAACGAGCGAAAGACCGTCAATGTCAAAGCCGTTGATATCATAGTCCATCCAGAAACGCTGGAAAGTGAGCTTGACTGTATCTGCCGGTGAAGCTACAGAGAACGTGATGGAGTGCTGTGTCCATTCATCGGTCATGATAAATCTTGTTGTATTGTGTTCTGCCTTGTAAGCTGCATTGTATACAGGTGAGGTTAATTCGATCTTATCTTCTTTAGCCTTATCTGCATTATAATTAGCAACGAAAACGCGAAGCTCCTGATTCAGTGCGGAATCAAGACCGGTGTGTGCATCGCTTCTCACCCAGAATGTGAGGGTGTAGGTTTCGTTTGCGACAAGTGCGATGCTGTTTCCTTCGGCATCTGCCGGTGCGATATACTGCGCTCCATCACTTGCCAAGCCGGATGAAACGTGAATATAGGAGTTTTCGGTTGCACCCTCACCTGCGAGGGCTTCAAAATTTGCCGGGGTGGTTTCTGCTAAGGTGTTGCCGTTTGCAGTCCATACTGCATTTTCGAGCAGATCGCTGCTCTGTGTCGTACCGTCGTCTGTCTGTGACGAGGTTGCTGATGCGCTTATCGGTAAGCTTGATGATACAAGCACCGCAGCAAGCAGCAGGGATAAGAGTTGCTTTTTCTTCATTTCTTGTTGCTCCTTCTATAAATTTTTTATATAATCGCAATATGCCTCGCGAAGATATCGAAAAGTAAGATATTCAAAAATCAGCGCCAAAACAAGCAATGGGTAAACTTTTTGAAGGTTCACCATAATAATTATATCACAGCAAACTATGATAGTAAATAACTCAAATTGCTTATAAATTGTCTTAAATTGTGGTGTGTGCATATTCAAGGAGTCCACGGGCACTTTTTATTATAAAATAAATATGCAAAATGACCTAATATAATTATATCATGACTATGCCGGCAAAAATAGCACTACTTTCACTATTTTTGCACTATCGTCTCGATTTGTACAAAAGTCCTATTTTCAAGATAAAAGTCCATATCACCAATTTAATTTATCGCGATTTTCTTTCCATGTCAAACACTTTTTAGGTGATAAACTTGGCAAAATCATTCAAACTTCACAAAAATCAACCAACGATAAAAGTTTTCGATCATAATGTCGTGATAGTCATCACCAACGCCCCACCGTGCCCTTGAATTTGCGAGACATTTGCACATCTGCGTTTCCCCTTCGCTTGCCTTGGTATCCTGCGTTTGGCTTCTGCCCTTCAGGCAATGTTTCCGTGACGTCGGTAGAGGGTAGCGAGGCTGACGATAAGAAAAACGCTCTCCATCACCGTTTCATTCTTGGTAATGGGGAGCTTTGTTTATGCTATTTTTAATGTCACGGTTATTTCTTCATCGTCTGAACTGTGCCTAAGCCTTAGTATATATCCCTCTCGCAAACTTATCGGACAGAGATAGAGTATCGGATCAGGCACAAAATCCAGCGTTTTCCGCGATTTTACCCGGTCACGCTCACCAACACCACAAAAAAGCAATACGCCACCTGGCAGGACAAACCTTGCTAAGTGGCGTATTCGTATAATTTCCCACATGACGTGAGAATAAATGGTGGAGGCGAGGGGAATCGAACCCCTGTCCGAAAACTCATCAACATAGCTTTCTCCGGGTGCATTCGGTCAATTGAATCTCCCTCATCCGAGCGCCGACCGACAGGCTCGGGGACAAGGCAGCACTTTAATGCATGGCAGCTTCAAGTACGAAAGGGCTGCTCACGTTCACTGCTTCATGATGCCCGAGCGGAAGCCGCAGTACTCATCCGGCGGACAGCTGCACTTAGGCAGCAGCTAATTCTGTTCTATTAGCGTTTAATTTTAAATTGCCAATTTTAAAGAGATCAGGCGTCTCTACCCGCTTACTATATGTCAAAATCCCCGTCGAAACCTTTACGCCCCCATATCTCCTCCGCTTTTTACGGAGGTTATTTTTTACTTGTTTTTCTTGTAAAATTCTATCGCTTCGGCAATATTTACACCGTCGATCGTCATTCCGTCAACAGTGCATCCCTCAAAGGTTACATTGCTGAAATTACAGTCTTTGAAGCTCGTTCCCGCGAGGTCCGGATTTTCAAAGCTTGCTTCGCGAATGTCAACACATCCGAATTTTGTCTTGTTCATGCACATACCGCCAAAGCTCGCACCGGTCATGTTGATATCGCTGAATCGGACTCCGGTCATGTTAACATTATTAAACGATCCGTCCGCCATCTTGATATTGTCAAACTCCACGCCGGTCATATTGATATTCTCAAATCTGGCGTGTTTGATAACTGTATCCCGCAGCAAATATCTGCTGTCCTTCTCGGAATTTGACGGCTCATCGTCCTCTCCGATATAGGTAACAACCTCGCTCATAGGCTTACGTTCACGAAGCGGCGATTCTGTCTGCGCTTCACCAACCGGTATAAGTGCAACTATCTCACGGCTTTCCGGTATCTCAAGCAGTGAACGACACTTATCCGCATCGAACGCTCCCATAAAACAACCGTTTAACCCCATATCCGCCGCACAAAGAAGCAGATTTTCTGCCGCAAGTGCAGTATCCTGATGTACGAAAAGTCGTGCACGCTCACCAAAACGCTTCATGATTGCGTCACCATCTGTGCAGATCACAAATATCACAGGCGCAGTCGCTGCCCACGGTGCGCAAAATTCCGCAAACCTTGCACGTACCGCCGCATCGGTCACCACGTAAAAATGCCATGATTGCATATTGCAGGCACTCGGCGCACGTGTTGCCGCTTCAAGCATACGGTCGATTTCCTCGCGCGTCACCGGCTTATCTGTAAACGCTCTCACGGAACGGCGTTTGTATATAAGCTCTGAAAACTCCATACTTATCTCCTTAATAGCCGTCGTAGCTCTTTGACTTCATGGCACGCTCGATGTCACGTCCCGACTGTCTTTGTGCCTCAGAGTCACGCTTATCGTAAAGCTTTTTACCCTTGCAAAGTCCAACCTCTATCTTAACTCTTGAACCGCGGAAATACATCGACAGCGGCACAAGTGTAAGTCCTTGCTGTGTAACAAGTCCAAGCAGCTTGTTTATCTCTTTTTTATGCATGAGAAGCTTACGTATACGCATCGGGTCCTTATTGAAGATATTTCCCTGCTCGTATGGACTTATATGCATTCCCGACACAAAAAGCTCACCCTTGTCAACGTAACAGTACGAATCCTTGAGATTGACCTGTCCTTTGCGTATCGACTTTACCTCTGTACCGAAAAGCTCGATACCTGCCTCATAGGTTTCCATGACGAAATAATCATGGCGTGCTTTTTTATTGGGTGCGATAAGCTTTGTTCCGTTTTTATCCGCCATGTCATCACGTCCTTTCTCTGTCGGTGAATATTATTATACCACACATTTATAAATAAATCAAGAACTGTCTGTAAGATTATTTCTCCATGACAATACAATATTATACAACGTCAATCAAAAAGGGCAACAATTTGTCACCCTTTCCGTATATGTTTTTAATCAATCGAATACCATTCAACATCTTTTTTGTTGTTTTGTACAGCTAATGCATTTGAACATTCAGTCTCACTCACATTAATACCATCGACAATAAAAATATTTTCCTGTGTATTGAAAACAATAATTTCTTCACTGACAATTCCTTCATCCGTAAAAATCAATCTATGAACTCCGCTTTCAAAAGCACTGTTACTCCAATCAGATGTACCATCCGTTTTCAAATTTGTTATGCCTCTGTACGGCATATAATATGCATAATAATCATTACCTTTTCTATGAATTATTGCAGTATCCCCCATGGCATTATATTCTACCAGTATCTCCTCTTCGCCGTCACCATCAAGGTCAACTGATGTCCAACGGCTTGGATTCCCCATATAATTACTATTTATTGAGGATAAATCTTTCACACTTGTCGTTATCTTTGTATCAAAATCTATGATTGGTTTTTTGTTATTTATAAAATCATTCGTAGGATTATTTGTTTCTGTATATTCCATAGAAAAAACGTTAGACTCTGCCTCGTTAATAGTTGCCCCCATATAAGTGTATATTCCAGCATCACCTTCAAAAGAGAAACAGTTTTCACCGAATACAAGTCTTATATCCGTATATTCCTCATCATAATACTCATCGTACATAACGGTAGCCGGAAAATATAGTGTTATATTGTATACATCACCATCTTTTTCAATATCTACTATTTGTCCTTTCCTATCGCAATATGAAGCGAATACACCAAAATAAAATTCTCCTCCATCAAAAGCGAAAAAATCTGCATACTTATATAATCCGTCTACTATAACTTCATCAAGATTAACGTAAATACCTTCGGCCATATTACAAAAATCAGAAAGCATTTGTTCTTTATTTTCATCAAAATTTGTAATTTCAGTATCGTTTACAACGATATCTTCAAGCAATATATATTCATATTCAATCCACGAATCGATAATACCATCCTTTAATATGATTTCCTTAACCACAGTCCCATCTGAATCATATTTATATTCAGTTACCGACTTATTATAATCATTTGTACTGTAA
This sequence comes from Clostridia bacterium, assembly GCA_017466685.1. Taxonomy (GTDB): domain Bacteria; phylum Bacillota; class Clostridia; order Oscillospirales; family CAG-272; genus Flemingiibacterium. The sequence goes on along the minus strand of JAFTTS010000033.1, from coordinate 23,680 downwards.
TATTTTTTCACCAACTGATTTTTATCGTTATATTCGTATGTTTCATCTACACACGACCATTCCCACTTAGGAGTACTTTCCCCCATTTTATACCCTTTAAAATCAACATATCTGCTAATTTTATTTCCAGAACTATTGTATGTATAGGTATACTTATATTCAGTTTTAGTGCTCTCTCGGAGATAGTGATAATGTGCTTCCTCATCGCCATGCTGATTATAACTGTATATTTCTTGCTGGTCTAATATACCATCTGAATAAAATTCATATTTAATTATTTGATCGTCAGAATTATATTCATAATCATTATATCCCAAATATACTCCGTCCAAATCATATACTTCTGAAGATACATGATTACCGTTTTCGTCGTAATTATAAATTTCCTCTTGTCCATATGGTTCAGCACTGTGTCCCCATTTTTCAAATTCCTTTGCAGTGCCGCTGTCATAATATATAATAAATGCCTTTTTCCCGATTTTTCCATCACTTTTGTAATAATAATCTGTTACACCGCTTATTTCTCCATTACCATAATAGTTTGTTTGCTTTAATAATAGGTATTCTTTAATTTCTTCGTTATCACTTTCCATGATTACAGTTGTATCGACATTTACGGCATCTGTTGGATTATCATCTGGCTCTACATTTTCCCTGCCTGAACACCCGCCTAATCCGCTCACAACAACTGCCAATAATAAAATCTCAAAAAACTTTTTCATAAAATCCTCCTTGTTTATATCCGTTTGGGTATATTTCAATACATTATACCACACAATCTGTTATAATGTCAATAGATTCAAATAGATTTTTAGGAGTTATTTAATTGGCTTACTATAAAAGATTGAGAGATTTGCGCGAAGATAATAATTACACGCAAACACAAATTGCAGATATGCTTTTCACGACACAGCCACAGTATTACAGATATGAAAGCGGTCTACGTGACTTGCCATGTGAGCTACTTGTTATACTTGCAAAAATATATAATGTATCAACTGATTATATTCTCGGATTGAGTAATGAAATAAAGCCACATAAATAAACCATTCAATATAACCAAAGGACGAGGAACAACCATTCTGCACCCCGTCCTTTAAATTTTGTGTATTTATTCCGCTGCTTCTTCTTCCTTAACAACGGCAATGGACAGCTCACCGAGTGCCTTCATATCGGGCAGTGCCGGCGCACCTGTCATAAGCTCGGAAGCGTTCTGCACCTTCGGGAATGCGATAACGTCACGGATATCATCAAGTCCGAGCGCGAGCATACAGAGTCTGTCAAAGCCGAACGCCATACCTGCATGAGGCGGTACACCGTACTTGAACGCTTCAAGTAAGAATCCGAACTTCTCGTTTGCTTCTTCCTTGGTGAGACCGAGCAGATCGAACATCTTCGACTGGATCTCGGCATCGTGAATACGCACAGAACCGCCACCAAGCTCGTAACCGTTCAGCACGATATCGTAAGCCTTTGCACGGATCTTCGAGGGATCGGTGTCTGCATACTTCGCAAGATCCTCCTCCATCGGCATGGTGAAGGGATGATGCTTTGCATAGTATCTGCCGTCATCCTCGTCATACTCAAACTGCGGGAATTCGGTAACCCACAGGAACTTGTAATCATCACTCTTAAGAATGCCGAGTCTCTTTGCGATCTCACAACGAAGTGCACCGAGCGAATCGTAAACAACGCTGTTCTTATCGGCAACGATGAAGATAATATCATTCTCACCTGCACCGAGTTTTGCGAGTACAGCCGCATTTTCCTCGTCGGTTAAGAACTTCGCATAAGAGGACGAAACCTCGCCGTTTACGTTCTTATACCATGCAAGTCCCTTTGCCTTGTACGACTTAACAAAATTGGTGAGCGAATCGATCTCTTTACGCGAGAACTTCGCCGCTTCGCCGTTTATAACGATAGCACGTACCGAGCCACCGTTTGCGATGGTGTCCGCGAACACCTTGAACTCGCAATTTGCAAGCACGTCGGAAATGTCACGAAGCTCATAACCGAAGCGCATATCGGGCTTGTCCGAGCCGAAACGCTCCATAGCCTCTGCATAGGTCATACGAAGGAACGGAGTCGGCAGATCAACGCCGAGAAATTCCTTCCAAAGGCGAACGACAAACTTTTCGTTGATCTCCATAACATCGTCCTCGGTGACATACGACATCTCAAGGTCGATCTGTGTAAACTCGGGCTGACGGTCTGCACGAAGGTCCTCGTCACGGAAGCAACGAGCGATCTGAATGTAACGGTCAAAGCCGGAGAGCATCAGAAGCTGCTTATAAAGCTGAGGTGACTGCGGAAGCGCATAGAATTTGCCGGGATGTACACGGCTGGGAACGAGATAGTCACGTGCGCCCTCGGGAGTCGGCTTGATGAGGCAGGGTGTCTCAATTTCAAGGAAGCCGTTATCCATGTAGTAATCGCGGACGATCTTTGCAATCTTGCTTCTCGCGATGATATTGTTTGCAAGGTCGGGACGGCGAAGGTCAAGGTAACGGTGCTTTAAGCGAAGCTCGGGCTTAACGTCACTGTTCTCGACAATTTCAAAGGGAGGAGTCTGTGCCGTTGAGAATACTTTTAATTCATCAACTGCGATCTCGATCTCACCCGTCGGGATATTCTTGTTTACAGCACCCTCTCCGCGTGCACGAACAACACCCTTCGCACAGATCGAATACTCCGAACGAAGTGCAAAAGCCGCGTCGAATACAGCCTTATCGGTATTATCGTCAAACGCAAGCTGGACAATGCCCGAGCGGTCACGCAGGTCAACGAAGATAAGACCACCAAGGTCACGCTGGCGTTGAACCCATCCCATAAGGCATACGCGTTCGCCGATATTCTTTGCGGAAAGCTCGGCAACATAAGAGGTACGTTTATCGTTATTAGTAAGTTGTGCTCCCATAATTTTTATTTTCCTTTTGATTAATTTAGATTTTTGAAATCAAATAGTTCTCTTAATATTATAACAAATCCACTCGGATTTTGCAATAGTATTTGCGAGATTTTTCCCCGGAATTGCAATTGTCGAAAACTGCCGACGATTTTTCTTTACATATTGCGTATTTTATGATATAATAATCACTGTAATTACATACCGGTATGCAGATACAAATACTGATAGGAGTATCTGTAAGTCATGGACAAAAATCTTCCGGAGGCTGTCAGAGCGTCCGTTTTTTATTGCCGTAAATCAGTTGATAACAGCACAAAATTTGAATGCTGTGTCGTCATGATGCCGATGAGGGAATTTCACTGCTGCACGTATAATTTTATAATCTCAATCAGCCGCTCCGGCAACTTCGAATATGAAACCGTGCAGGATGTCACAACCGATATCGGTGAAGCTGAACGTATTTTCGATATCCTCTGTCGCAACACTGTTCACCCGTGTCATCTTTCTGAGGTGATCTGTGACCTTATTTTATAATACCGCCGCCGATGACGACCTCGTCCGAATAAAGCACGACGGACTGTCCGCGTGTCAGGGCTCTCTGCGGCGTGTCAAACTCAATATGCAGCTCATCGTCCCCTGTCTGAACGACCGTCGCAGGGGCTTCTTTTGCGCTGTAACGCACCTTTGCCGTAACGCGCAGGGGTGTTTCTATTTTCGGCACAGCAATAAGATTTATGTCACCTGCATCGAGCGAAGACGAGAAAAGCAGCTCCTCATCTCCGAGCGTAACGGTGTTATTCACGGGATCAATACGGCTGACAAATGCAGGCTTTCCGAGCGAGATACCGAGTCCCTTACGCTGACCGATCGTGTAACGTATAAGTCCCTTGTGTCTGCCGAGGATATTTCCGTTTGCATCGATAAAGTCACCCGGCTCGGAGGTTTTATTTGAATAGCGCTCAATAAATCCCGCATAGTCACCGTCGGGAACGAAGCAGATGTCCTGACTGTCGGGCTTGTCTGCATTGATGAAGCCGTTTTCCTCCGCAATGGCACGAACCTCAGCCTTTGTAAGTGATCCGAGCGGAAGTATCGTTCTCGAGAGCTGTTCCTGCGTCAATGCCCACAGAACGTAGGTCTGATCCTTACCACGGTCAGCGGAGCGCTTTAATAACATTCGTCCCGATGAGGTGTCAAATTCAACGCGTGCATAATGTCCCGTTGCGATATGTGTGCATTCCATCAGATCGGCACGAGTGAGAAGCTGACGCCACTTGATAAAACGGTTGCAGTCAATACACGGATTCGGAGTACCGCCCGATTCGTAGGTTGCAATGAAACGGTCGATGACCTTTTCCTTAAAATTATCACTGAAATTAAAAACGTGATGATCTATCCCGAGACGTGCCGCAACGCTTTTTGCGTCCTCGACATCGGAAAGTGAACAGCAGGTTTTGTCCGCATCGAGCGCAATATCCTCGTTTGAAAAGAGCTTGAGCGTCACGCCGACGGCATCCTCGTTCTGTGATTTTATAAGATACGCCGCAACAGAGCTGTCAACTCCGCCGCTCATGGCGACAAGTATACGTTTTTTCACAGGCACCTCCTATGTTGGATATATGATTTTATTATAGCATAAATCAGATATAGTGTCAAGGGAAAGTGCTCGGACTAACTTAAAGCCTTCTCCAGTGGGAGAAGGTGTCGAGCATAGCGAGACGGATGAGGTGTCAGTGAGCGCAACGAGACGCATGAGACTCAAAGCACACCGCTTCGAACTTCGCATAAATTCGAGAGGGATGGACACCAGTTGCACAGGTTTCCACCCCTCTCGAGCTCTCCCACCCTTCCTTGCTTGCGCCCGACTTGCGCTCAACTCCGCCTTACGGCTCCGGATTCGCTTTGTTTGCTGTAACCGTTCATCCGCCGCCAGCTACGTCGGCGGCTCAGTGGCTTCATTGTTTCTTTTGCTGCAAGGAAGTTAGTTTGTGCAAATAAATTACGTTTTACTGCTCTGACTAACTTAAAGCCTCGCCCTCTGTGAGAGGTGGCAAGCGTAGCGAGTCGGAGAGGGCAACTTTGTCGGATGAGGGCAAACAAAAGCCCGAAGCGGCAAATTTCGCCACACTCCGAGCTTACAAAATCAATATAAAACTCAAATACCAAACAGCGTCAAAACCAGCGGCATCGTCACACAAGCAAGTATATTAGAAATAAGCGCCATACTCGCACCGATCTCACAGTTTTCGTCAAAGAGTCTGGGCAGAGTGACCGTGTTCATACCGCAAGGGAGCGCAAGGAAGATGACCGTATACATGAGAATGTCGCCGCGAATACCGCAAAGCCACATAATACCACCGATAACAACCGGCTGAATGACAAGCCGCATTGCCGTAACGATATACGCGCGTTTATTGGAAAGCAGCTTTTTTATATTGAAATCGGAAATCGTTATACCAACGACCAGCATCGCAACGGGTGCAAGACAACCCGACGCACTGTTTACAGCCGAATCAAGAAATCCCGGAAGTGTTAAACCCGTAATTCCCATTACCATACCGAACAGCATGGAAATCATTATCGGATTTGCAAGCATGAGGAGTGTTTTCATGCTGAATAAATTCTTAAATGACAAACTGCGCTTGGTCAGACTGCAGTAACCGTATGTATATGTGTATACCGCAATCGGAAGGACAAACACCATAAAATCAGTAAGCCCCACCGAACCGAAAATTCCCATTACTATCGGATATCCCACGCCACCGTAGTTCGGCATTACAAGGGAATATTCGTATATGGCACGCTCATACGGTTTTTGCGAAAAGGGCTTTGCGACAAAGTGCATTACAACACCAACAACAACGATAAGTATCGCCGAAGCAATTATGAGCGGATATTTTTCGGTAATGTATTCAACGGTAAAATTTGATGAAAAAGTACTTACGCAGCTGCACGTAAGAAAAACATACATAAGCAGCTCGGAAAGTATCTTTGCGTGCTCACTGTGAACGATTTTTGCCCTGGCGAGTCCAAAGCCGACCGCAATAAAAATAAAAAGTATCAGTGTTTGCTCAAATAGTGCTGTCATAATTTCCTCTCCCTTTCACGGTACAGGCAAATAACCCCCATGTACCTTACCTATTATAGCACCGCCAAAAACAAATTTCAAGCCTTTTTCGAATTTTGTGTAAGCTTCAGATAATTTCGGGACATTTCATATACCGATTCCGAAAAGCATCAGAATTATAGGTATTGTTACACATGAAAACAGGTTTGAAATCAGTGCCATACCTGCACCTATCTCACAGTTTTCGTCAAAAAGCTTCGGGATGGTGACCGTATTCATTCCGCAGGGACAGGCAAGAAAGATAACCGCCGAAGCAAGCACCGAACCGCGAATGCCGCAAATCCACATAACACCGCCGATCACAAGCGGTAATATCACAAGTCTGAACGCCGCGGCAATATACGCACGCACATCGCAAAAAAGCTTTTTCAGATCGAAATCCGATATTGCAATACCAACGATCAGCAAAGCGGCAGGTGTAAGACATTTTGCGGCACTGCCAAGCGCGGAACTTACAAATCCGGGGAGTGATATACCGGTGAGTCCGAGTATCATTCCGACAAGCATTGAAAGGGTTATCGGATTAAGAAGCATACGCAAAGTTTTCAGCGTGAATATATTCTTTAAGGAAATTGTTCGCTTTGTCAGCATTGAATAGCCGTACGTATATGTATAAATATTGATCGGAATCGCGAAAACCATCAGGTCGGTGAGTCCTTCACTGCCGAGGACACCCAGTGCTATTGAATATCCGACTCCGGCACAGTTTGAAAGCACGAGCGAATATTCGTACAGCCCTTGCTCGTATTTGTTTTTCGAAAAGAGCTTGGCAAGAAAATGCATCGAAACACCCGTCACGATCATAAGTACAGCCGACGAAATAATCAGAGTATATTTCTCGGTTATGTATTCCACAGTAAAATTTGCGGAGAATGTAGATATGCAGTTGCAAGGCAAAAAGATATACACAAACAGCTCGGAAAGGATCTTCGCGTGCTCGGAATGAACGATCCTTGCCTTTGAAAGACCGAAGCCTACCGCAATAAAGACAAGAAGAATTAAAGTCTGTTCAAACAGTGCAGCCATATAAGTCAACCTCCCGAAACGGCAGATCACCGCTTCAAAAAACAATTATCCAAGTAGATTATAACACCGCTTACAGCAAATTTCAATAGCTTTTTACTTTTTGGACAAGATTTAAGAGCTTTTTGCCAAGTTTTAGCTATGTAACACCCGAACCATATCCTCAGCCGTATCATTTCACAAAAACATATATTTTAAATTTCATGTAATTTTTCGCAAAATGCGGTGCATAATAAGAAGCGCAAGATCATTTTCGAAAGGAATTACACAATGAAATCAAAGATATTCGGCGTTTTGCAGCGTGTCGGACGTTCTTTCATGCTTCCGATTGCACTGCTTCCGGTTGCGGGACTGCTGCTTGGCATCGGCAGCTCGTTCACAAACGCAACCACACTCGAAACCTACGGCCTTGATAAGATCATTTATGAGGGCGGAATATTTTATACCATCCTTGACATCATGGCGAAAACGGGCAGTGCGGTTTTTGATAACCTGGCGCTTCTCTTTGCCATTGGCGTTGCTATAGGTATGGCGAAAAAGGAAAAAGAGGTCGCGGCGCTTTCCGGTGCCGTTGCATACCTCATTATGAACACCGCAATCAGCGCACTCATAACTGCTCACGGCGGTGTTGAATCAATGGCAGCGAACTCCACGACCACCGCACTCGGTATCCCGACATTACAGATGGGCGTTTTCGGCGGTATCATCGTCGGACTCGGCGTTGCGGCGCTCCATAACCGTTTCTATAAGATCGAGCTTGGGCAGGTGCTTGCATTCTTCGGCGGCACACGTTTCGTTCCGATCATCTGCAGTCTCGTTTACCTCCTTGTCGGCGCCCTGATGTTCTTCGTCTGGCCTATTGTTCAGGGTTGGATCGCAAGCCTCGGCAATCTCGTTCTCGCTTCGGGATATGCCGGCACGTGGATCTACGGTATCATCGAGCGTGCACTTATTCCGTTCGGTCTGCACCATGTTTTCTATATGCCATTCTGGCAGACAGAGGTCGGCGGCTCAATGATCATCGACGGCAACTTAATCCAGGGCGCACAGAATATATTTTTCGCAGAGCTTGCGTCCAAATCGACAGAACAGTTCTCCGTTTCGGCAACACGCTTTATGTCGGGTAAATTCCCGTTCATGATCTTCGGTCTGCCTGCGGCGGCATTTGCAATGTACCGCACCGCACGTCCCGAAAAACGCAAGCTCGTCGGCGGACTTCTCCTCTCTGCCGCACTCACCGCTATGCTCACGGGTATCACCGAGCCGATCGAGTTCACCTTCCTCTTTGTTTCGCCGATACTCTATGTCATTCACTGTATCCTCGCAGGACTTTCGTATATGCTGACTCATATCTTTAATGTCGGCGTTGGTATGACCTTCTCTGGCGGTGTCATTGACTTAACTCTGTTCGGTATACTGCAGGGTAACGCTAAAACCAACTGGGTATGGATAGTGGTCATCGGTCTTGTTTACGCTATCGTTTACTACCTGCTTTTCAGCACAATGATACGAAAGCTCAACTTAAAAACTCCGGGACGTGAAGCCGACGACGAGGAAACCAAGCTTTACACCCGAAAGGACGTTGAAGCACGCAAAGCCGCCAAAAATTCCACAGATATCACAAGCGCACTCATACTGCACGGACTCGGCGGCAAGGACAATATATCCGATATCGACTGCTGTGCAACAAGACTGCGCGTAACGGTCAAAAATCCCTCACACGTCAGCGAAGCACATCTGAAACGAAGCGGTGCCTCGGGCGTTATACGCAAAGGTGAGGGTGTGCAGGTCATATACGGTCCGCGTGTTGCTGTGGTCAAGTCAAACCTTGAGGATTTCATTGATTCGCCGGATTCTGCACACACCGAGGAGATCATCGCGGAAAGCTCGGACGTGAACACTGCAAAAAAAGAAACCGAATCGGTGACGGATGATACTGTTTTATATGCACCGCTCACCGGTAAGATCGTCCCGCTTGACAAGGTTCCTGATGACGTATTCTCAAAGCGTATGCTCGGTGACGGCGTTGCAATCGAACCGACGGACGGCAAGCTGTATGCACCCTGTGACGGTACTGTTGAAACCGTATTCGATACACGTCACGCAGTAAATCTCAAAGGTGAGCGCGGCTGTGAGATACTCCTGCACATCGGTATTGACACCGTGAAGCTGAACGGCAAATATTTCGTCGCTCACGTAAATTCGGGACAGAGCGTCAAGCGCGGTGATCTCTTACTCTCGTTTGACATCAAGGGCATAAAAAACGAGGGCTACAAGTTAACATCGCCTATAGTTGTCTGCAACAGCGACGAATACGCCGAGATCAAACCGCTCGCAAACGGTGAGGTCACACGCGGACGAGATATTATAAGACTTTCAAAAAAGGAGAGCGACCGATGAAAAGCTTTAGTTTTACGATCCGTGATGAAATTGGTATTCATGCACGTCCTGCCGGGATGTTAGTTAACAAGGCAAAGGGAACGGGCAGCCGTGTAACGCTTAAAAAGGGAGATAAGACTGCCGATGCCTCAAAGCTTTTCTCGGTTATGGGACTCGGAGTCAAGTGCGGCGACACGGTGGAAATAAGCGTTGAGGGCGGTGATGAGGAAGCCGCTCTCGCAGGTATGAAAGAGTTTTTTGAAGCAAACCTTTAAGCGGAGGCGAAAGATGCGTATCTTTATTGGAAAAGGCGTATACGGCGCGATAGCTATCGGAAAAATCTCGGTGCTTCACAGAGGCGAGGCAAAGGTGACCAGAGAACGAGTGGACGACACCGCAAAGGAGATCGAACGCTTTAGGAGCGCAAAAAAATGTGCACTGTGTGAGCTTGATACGCTTTACGAAAAGGCATTACCCGAGGTTGGCGAGGCAGGCGCACAGATATTCGATATTCACCGAATGATGATAAATGATGACGACTATAACGAATCGGTAATCGGTATGATCGAGCGTCAGCAAATAAACGCCGAATACGCCGTCGCTCTGACATCGGACAATTTCGAGGCGATGTTCTCTGCAATGGATGACAGCTATATGCAGGCACGTGCCGCGGACGTACGTGACATTTCCGAGCGATTGATACGAACTCTCTCGGGCGGATGCGGCATGGATGTCCCCTCTGCAAACGAAAAGGTGATAATCTGTGCGGACGATCTCGCACCGAGTGAAACCGTATCGCTCGATAAAAGTCAGGTGCTCGCCTTCGTCACGGCACACGGCTCGGCAAATTCTCACACGGCGATCCTTGCAAGAAGCATGAACATCCCTGCCGTAATCGGTGTCGGCGATGCGTTTTTATCGGCGGTACGTGACGGTGATATTGCGATCGTCAACGGTGGGGCGGGCGAGGTCACGCTCTCACCGGATAAGCACGCAATACTCGAAGCCGAGAAAAAACGCAGTGAGGATCACGCCGCCAAAAAACGTCTTGATGAGCTTCGCGGCAAGGAAAACATCACCCTCGACGGCACGAAGATCAAGGTCTTTGCAAACATCGGCGGCATTGACAATATCGGTGCGGTGCTTCTCAACGATGCAGGCGGAATCGGACTTTTTAGGAGCGAATTTCTCTATCTTGAGAGCCGTGATTTTCCGAGCGAGGATGAGCAATTTAACGTATACAAGCGTGTGCTTGAAAGCATGGCGGGCAAAAAGGTTATAATCCGCACGCTCGATATCGGAGCTGACAAGCAGGTCGGTTATTTCGGACTGAAACGCGAGGAAAATCCGGCACTCGGTCTGCGTGCGATACGAATCTGCCTGACACGTCCCGAGATATTCAGGACACAGCTTCGTGCGCTTTACCGTGCATCGGTGTACGGTGAGCTCGGCATAATGTTCCCGATGATAACGAGTGAATCGGAGATCAGGCAAATACTCGAAATATGCGCTGACGTCCGTGATGAACTGAAACGCGAGGATATACCGATATCGGACGAGGTTGAGATGGGAATCATGATCGAAACGCCTGCCTCTGCCATAATCAGCGATAAGCTCGCACCTATGGTTGACTTTTTCAGCGTCGGCACAAACGATCTGACGCAGTACACCCTTGCTTGTGACAGACAAAATCCGCAGCTTGAGCCCTTCTGCGACACACATCACGAAGCGGTACTGCGGCTGATCGAGCAGGCTGCAAACAATGCACACGCAAACGGCAAATGGATCGGAATCTGCGGTGAGCTTGCCGCCGACCTTACCCTGACGGAAACCTTCTTACGAATGGGAATTGATGAATTATCGGTTTCGCCGTCGTTCGTCCTCAAGCTACGTGAAACCATACGCTCGATAGACCTGCGCCCACATTCAGACACCACTTACCTCGCACAGCACACTCTCCCGACAGGACACCCGTTCATATAAAAACCGCATAGAAAAATGGAACACCGTTCATTGCAGTGTTCCATTCTTGTTTTTCAAAATTACGCCTTTTTGCCGACAGCCTCACCCTTGTATTCTTCAAGGAAGTCCTCGGCAACCTTGTCCATTGTGACTTTGACATTATCACCGTCAAAGACAAATTTAATGTTGAGCTGAGCGAGGTATTCATCAATTATCTGAACACGGAGTACAAGAGTGTTCATAAGCTCCCATGCGTGCGATGCGGCACATTCATATGTATGTCCGGGTTCGCTGACACTTCCGATATCCTTTGAATATCCGGTCTGCGGGAAGGTGCAGTAAGCGTTACCGTAACCACGGCGACCGAAGAAGATCTTTTTGTCACCCTGTGCGTTTGTATAATCGAAGCAGCCGCCCTTTGTATCGAATGTCAGCTTGAAGCGAGTGATGCCCATCGGGTTTTCTTCGAGCTTGTATTCAACGCCGTTTATATCATCCTCGGTGTACGAGACGGGATCGCCAACTGCCTCGGCAAGACGAAGTGTTTTTGTGTATGTGATGAGGTCATTGTAAGCTTCGGACTCGGGAAGCGGTTCGCCGAGATTCTTTACGATGAGCTGATAGAAGGCACGGGCATATATATCGTCCGGGACCACCTCACTGTCACGTCCCTGGGAATCTGCCTGAACAACAAGAATCATATCACTGTCAAAGTCGGCAAGAACGATATTTGAAGCAGCACCTCTGAAAGCAAAGCCGTTTCCGATCGAGCGCCAGAACTGATAGCCGTAGCCCTGAGTTCTGATGCTCATAGGATCGCCCTCGGCACTTTCACCGAGTCTTGCGGTTGCCGCTGTTGCATATTCTTTATTGAGGATCTGCTCTCCCTCCCATGAACCGCCGTTCAGCATGAAACGAGCTGTATAAAGGAAATCACGAGCGGTACAAAGCATCGCAGAATCTCCCCATGAATGTCCTCCGGGACACTTGAGCATTTTTGCTTCCTTCGAAAAACCTATACGGTCGAGGAATTTTTCACGCATATATTCCATGAAATCCTTACCGGTTACGCGCTCAACAAGTGCACAAAGAATGAAAGAACCGTTGCTGTCATATTCCCACTCGGTATCGGGACGGCGAGTATAGGATCTTTCTTTGAAATAATGTGCAACACGGTCATCGGTGCGTGCTTCGAACCAATTTGACGTTACTCTGCCGGCTGTTCTCATCATGAGGAGATTTTTGATTGTGAGATCAAGGATGTCGGGATTATCGGTGATCTTACTTTCCTCGGGGAAATATTTACTGAGCTTATCGTTGATATTAAGAAGACCGTCCTGCTCGGCGAAACCGACTCCGATAGCGGTAAAGCTCTTTGTTGATGAATATATACGGTGGCAATAATCCTTATGGTACGGAGCTGTATAATGCTCAAAGAGGATATCGTTTCCTTTTGCAATAATAACAGCATGAGTTGCAAGATGATAGTTTTCAAGCATTTCGAGGAATGCTCTGATATGCGCGCTGTCAATACCCGCACGCTCGGGTGTTATCGTTCTAAACATGGTATATTCCTCCCGGATAATTTTACTGATTTGATTATACCTCACCACTTCTCTTTTGTCAATAGAAGTCGCGCCGAATGAGCGAATTTATTATATTTTATGAGATATGGGTGAATTTCATTGTGTTGTGTGGGAGGCTTAAATTATAGTTTATCACTTGCTTGTGCAAGCAAACAAGTAAAGGTGCACCATAGCTGCCAACTTCATCGGCGTCAAGTGGTACTTCGGACATTTTACTGTTGTAACGCCGCTATGCGGCTGAAGTTAGAAATGAAAAAAGGGCTGTACGCGTGAATAACGTACAACCCAATTTATTAAATTCAACCTGCAACGGTGTCAGCACCGATGATTGACGGCTCTTCAGCCTTGTCAACCTCAATACTGCGGTAACATTCCATACCTGTTCCGGCAGGGATGAGCTTACCGATGATAACATTTTCCTTAAGACCGAGCAGATTGTCAACCTTACCTCTGATAGCCGCCTCGGTGAGTACCTTGGTGGTTTCCTGGAAGGATGCTGCCGAAAGGAACGAATCTGTAAGCAGTGCAGCCTTGGTGATACCGAGAAGTACAGGTGCGCCAACTGCAAGACGAAGTGTTGTTTCGCCGGCGTCGATACGCTTCTGAATCTCAGCATTCTCATTTGCAAGCTCGTGAAGATCGACAACACTTCCTGCAAGCAGAGTTGTGTCACCTGCATCCTCAACCTTGGTCTTTCTCGTCATCTGACGGGCGATAACCTCGATATGCTTGTCGTTAACCTCAACCGACTGGAGACGGTAAACCTTCTGAACCTCACGGATGATATAGTCATAAGCCGCGTCAAGTCCGTTGATACGAAGAATATCCGTAGGACAGATCGAACCCTCTGTAAGAGGCTGACCTGCACTTACAGTCTGACCGTCCTCGATAACGATACGTGTACCGAATGCGATCGGATATGCAACGTCCTCAACTTCTCCACCTGCGGAAACGACGATGGTTCTCATGCGCTTGTTCTCGGTGATGCGTGCAACGCCCGAAATTTCGGAAACGATAGCAGTCTTCTTCGGTCTGCGAGCCTCGAAAAGCTCCTCAACTCGGGGAAGACCCTGGGTGATATCGGCTCCCGCAACGCCGCCCGTATGGAACGTACGCATCGTAAGCTGTGTACCCGGCTCACCGATCGACTGTGCCGCGATGATACCGACTGCTTCACCGACGTTAACCGGCTTCGAGGAAGCAAGGTCAGCACCGTAGCAGTGCGAGCAGACGCCATGCTTTGCTTTACATTCGAGAATGGTTCTGATGAGTACCTTTTCGATACCTGCCGCAACGATAACGTCAGCAAGATCGTCGGTAATCATAGTGTTATCGGGAACAATGACCTCGCCTGTCTCGGGATGAACAACATCGCCGATTACGAAGCGTCCGATAAGACGGTCACGCAGAGGCTCGATAACCTCGTTTCCGTCTGTGATCTTGGAAACCCAGATACCCTTGCGAGTACCGCAGTCGTCCTCACGAACGATAACGTCCTGCGAAACGTCAACGAGACGTCTGGTAAGATATCCGGAGTCGGCAGTCTTAAGCGCGGTATCGGAAAGCGACTTACGCGCACCACGTGCCGCAACGAAATATTCAAGGATGTTAAGACCTTCACGGAAGTTCGATTTGATCGGCATTTCCATGGTCTTACCGTTAGTTGCGAACATAAGTCCGCGCATACCTGCGAGCTGACGCATCTGTGTCAAGTTACCGCGGGCACCGGAGTCACTCATCATCTTGATCGGGTTATAACGGTCAAACTTCGCCTGAAGTGCTTCAACGACTTCGTTTGTGGTTTTCTCCCAGATCTTGATAACTGCGTTGTAACGCTCCTCCTCGGAGAGACGTCCTCTCTGGAAGTGCTTCATAACCTCGAGTACCTGCTTTTCAGCATCGGCAACGAGAGTATACTTCTGCTCGGGAATGGTCATATCCGCAACCGAGATCGAGAGAGAGGATCTTGTTGAATACTTGAAGCCCATCGCCTTGATGGAGTCAAGCACCTGTGCGGTAGTTGCAGGGCCGTGCTTCTTGATACAACGGTCGATGATCTTACCGAGGTCCTTCTTCTTGGTCGGGAATGCAATTTCAAGATCGAGCAGCTTTTTAGGATCGCTTCTGTCAACAAAACCGAGGTCCTGAGGAATCTCGCGGTTGAAGATGAGACGACCGAGAGTTGCATCGATGATACCGGTATGCATAACACCGTCAATCTCACGCGAAACGCGAACCTTGATAGCGGCATGAATACCGAGCTGATGGTTTTCGTAAGCCATAACAGCCTCGTCGAAGTTACGGAAGACACGTCCTTCACCGGGCTCACCCTCACGGTCGATGGTGAGGTAATAAGAACCGAGGATCATGTCCTGCGACGGAACAGTTACAGAACGTCCGTCAGCCGGTTTCAGGAGGTTGTTTGCCGACAGCATAAGGAAGCGTGCCTCTGCCTGTGCTTCAGCTGAAAGCGGTACGTGAACAGGCATCTGGTCACCGTCGAAGTCGGCGTTGAACGCGGTACAAACCAGCGGATGAAGCTTGATCGCACGTCCTTCAACGAGGATCGGTTCAAACGCCTGGATAGAAAGTCTGTGAAGTGTCGGCGCACGGTTTAATAGTACAGGATGCTCCTTGATAACATTTTCAAGTGCGTCCCAGACAACAACGTCAACCTTTTCAACCTTCTTCTTCGCGTCCTTGATGTTGGTAGCCTTCTGAGTTTCAACAAGACGCTTCATAACGAACGGCTTGAAGAGCTCGAGTGCCATTTCCTTCGGCAGACCGCACTGATAGATCTTCAGATCAGGTCCGACGACGATAACCGAACGTCCCGAATAGTCAACGCGCTTACCGAGCAGGTTCTGACGGAAACGTCCCTGCTTACCGCGAAGCATTTCGGAAAGTGACTTAAGTGGACGGTTGCTCGGGCCTGTTACGGGCTTACCGCGGCGACCGTTATCGATAAGAGCATCAACCGCTTCCTGAAGCATACGCTTTTCGTTGCGGATAATGATCTCGGGAGCAGAGAGCTCCATAAGTCTCTTAAGACGGTTGTTTCTGTTAATAACACGGCGATAGAGATCGTTAAGGTCACTTGACGCGAAACGTCCGCCGTCGAGCTGTACCATCGCACGGATATCCGGCGGAATTACGGGAACAACATCGAGGATCATCCATTCGGGCTTGTTACCCGACTTTCTGAACGCTTCAACAACCTCAAGACGCTTGATGATACGGATCTTTTTCTGACCGGTAGCATTCTCAAGCTCTGCGTGCAGGCTCTTTGAAAGCTCCTCAATGTCAACATTCGCAAGAAGCTCCTTAACAGCCTCTGCACCCATACCAACCTTGAAAGCATCTCTGCCGTATTTTTCAATATTCTCCTGATACTCTCTCTCATTGAGGAGCTGCATCTTGACAAGCTCGGTAACACCGGGATCGATAACGATATAGCTTGCAAAATAGAGTACCTTTTCGAGAAGTCTCGGTGTGATATCAAGAAGGAGTCCCATTCTTGACGGAATAGCACGGAAGTACCAGATATGGGAAACGGGAGCGGCAAGCTCAATATGTCCCATTCTCTCACGGCGCACCTTCTTTGTGGTTACCTCAACGCCGCACTTTTCACACACCTTACCCTTGTGACGTACACGCTTATACTTTCCGCAAAGACATTCCCAGTCCTTTGTCGGACCGAAGATGCGCTCGCAGAAAAGACCGTCGCGTTCGGCTTTAAGGGTTCTGTAGTTGATAGTCTCAGGCTTTTTAACCTCGCCGTAAGACCAGCTTCTTATCATTTCGGGAGATGCAAGACCGATTTTGATTGAATCAAATACGTTTCTTTCCATTTAGTGATCTTCTCCTATATCTTATTCATCGTCGCCGTCGAAGTCGTCACCGAAATCGGGCTCGAGTATATCGTCATCTTCGTCGAAGAAATCATCGTCGTCATCGTCGAACTGTTCCTCGGTAAATCCGTCGGGAATATCATCGCCCTCAAGAGTAGACTCGCCGAGATCAATGTCGGAAACATAGTTCGGAACGTACTCTTCCTCTTCCTCACCGAGAGTCGAAAGCTCGATAACATTGCCCTCGTGGTCGAGAACCTTAACGTCAAGTGCGAGCGACTGAAGCTCCTTAACAAGTACCTTGAACGCCTCGGGAACACCCGGTGTCGGGATATTCTGTCCCTTAACGATCGCCTCATAGGTCTTGACACGTCCGGTAACGTCGTCCGACTTGACTGTCAGGATCTCCTGAAGTGTATAAGCCGCACCGTATGCCTCGAGTGCCCAAACCTCCATCTCTCCGAAACGCTGACCACCGAACTGCGCCTTACCGCCAAGAGGCTGCTGTGTAACAAGACCGTAAGGACCTGTCGAGCGCGCATGGATCTTATCGTCAACGAGGTGATGGAGCTTGAGGTAGTACATGATACCAACGGTTACGGGGTTGTCAAAGGGCTCACCCGTACGTCCGTCGTAAAGGATGGTTTTTCCGCTTTCGTCCATACCCGCCATCTTGAGGCACTCTGCGATATCCTTCTCGTTCGCGCCGTCGAATACGGGAGTCATGATCTTCCAGCCGAGCTTCTTAGCCGCGATACCGAGGTGAACCTCAAGCACCTGACCAATGTTCATTCGGGAAGGAACGCCCATCAGGTTGAGTACGATATCAAGGGGAGTACCGTCGGGCAGGAAGGGCATATCCTCGGGAGGAAGGATTCTCGAAACGACACCCTTGTTACCGTGACGTCCCGCCATCTTGTCACCAACCGAGATCTTACGCTTCTGTGCGATATAAACGCGAACAACCTTGTTAACTCCGGGCGGAAGCTCATCGGAATTTTCGCGTGAGAACACCTTAACGTCGATAACGATACCCGACTCACCGTGAGGCAGTCTTAAAGAGGTATCGCGAACCTCACGAGCCTTTTCACCGAAGATCGCACGAAGGAGTCTTTCCTCTGCGGTAAGCTCTGTTTCACCCTTGGGCGTTACCTTACCGACGAGAATGTCACCTGCGCGGACTTCAGTACCCTTGCGGATGATACCGTCGGGAGTGAGATCCTTGAGCGCGTCCTCGCCGACGTTGGGGATCTCCTTGGTGATCTCCTCCGGACCGAGCTTGGTGTCACGTGCTTCGTGTGAATATTCTTCAATATGAATGGATGTGTAAATATCATCGCGGACGAGACGTTCATTAAGAAGTACCGCGTCCTCGTAGTTGTAGCCTTCCCAGGTCATGAAGCCGATAAGAGCGTTCTTACCGAGCGAAATTTCACCCTGATCGGTTGCAGGACCGTCTGCGATGACCTGCTTTACTTCAATACGCTCGCCAACATTTACAATAGGCTTCTGATTTACGCAGGTACCCTGGTTGGAGCGTTTGAACTTGATAAGGTGATAAACATCCTTTGTGCCTGCATCTGTACGGATAACGATCTCGTCAGCCGAGACCTTTTCAACGTAACCTGCATTCTTCGCACAAACAACAACACCGGAGTCAACCGCAGCCTTATATTCCATACCGGTTGCAACGATAGGTGCATTTGAAACGAGAAGCGGAACTGCCTGCTTCTGCATGTTTGAACCCATGAGTGCACGCGAGTTGTCGTCGTTTTCAAGGAAGGGGATACAAGCCGTCGCAACAGACACAACCATCTTCGGTGAAACGTCCATATAGTCAGCTTCATCGGCGTTGAACTCGATGATCTCGTTTCTGCGGCGTCCCGAAATACGGGAGTTCACAAAGCGTCCGTTTTCATCAAGCGGCTCGTTTGCCTGTGCGATTGTATAGTTATCCTCAACATCCGCGGTCATATAAACGACTTCATCGGTAACGACACCGGTCGCCTTATCGATCTTTCTGTAGGGAGCCTCGATGAAACCGTAGTTGTTGATCTTTGCATAAGTGGAAAGGTAGGAAATAAGACCGATGTTCGGGCCTTCAGGGGTTTCGATAGGACACATACGACCGTAATGTGTATAGTGTACGTCACGAACCTCGAAGGAAGCTCTGTCACGAGAGAGACCGCCCGGACCGAGAGCCGAAAGACGGCGCTTGTGAGTAAGCTCGGCAAGAGGGTTGTTCTGATCCATGAACTGCGAGAGAGGTGATGAACCGAAGAACTCGCGGATCGCTGTGACAACAGGTCTTATATTGATAAGTGTGTTAGGAGTGAGAGTTTCCGCATCCTGAGTGGTCATGCGCTCCTTAACGGTCTTGTCCATACGGGAGAAGCCGATACGAAGCTGATTCTGCAGAAGCTCGCCGACAGAACGCAGACGACGGTTACCGAGATGGTCGATGTCATCCTTGGTTCCGATATCGTGAGCAAGGCAGGTGAGATAGTTAATGGAAGCGAAAATATCGTCCTTTGTGATATGCTTGGGAGAAAGCTCGGCAATTCTTGTCGCCGCGATCTTCTTGAATTCCTCAATATCACTTCCTGCTTCCTCGAGCATTTCAAGCATAGCGGAAAGCTTTACCTTTTCGGTGATGCCGATATCCTCAAGATTGCAGCCGATAACATATTCGGGCTCGATCATGCCGTTACCGAATACCTTAACCTCTGTTTCGCCATCCTCAAGGTATACGTAAACCTCGTTTGCACCGGAATGCTCGACAGCCATTGCCTTTTCTTCATCGAGAAGCTCGTTTGCCTCGTAAATAAGCTCACCTGTGATGGGAGAGATAACAGGGCGCGCGAGAGTACGTCCCACAATACGCTTACCGAGAGCAAGCTTTTTGTCGTACTTATAACGTCCGACAGGAGCAAGATCGTAACGCTTGGGATCGAAGAAAAGATTATTGATAAGAAGCTGTGCACTCTCAACGAGCGGAGGCTCACCGGGACGCAGCTTTTTATAGATCTCCTTAAGTGCCTCATCGCCGAGGGAGGTATGATTCTTGTCGGCCTCAGCCTGCATCATATCCTTCTCCATGGTTGCAACGAGCTTCGGATCCTCGCCGAAATACTTAATGATCTCGTCGTTCGATTCAATACCGAGAGCACGGATGAGAACAGTTACGGGAATCTTACGGTTTTTATCTATACGAACGTAGAAAATATCGTTGGCATCGGTCTCATATTCGAGCCATGCACCGCGATAAGGGATAACCGTTGCAGTATAGATAACCTTACCGGTTTTATCGATAGAGGTCTCATAATATATACCGGGCGATCTTACGATCTGCGAAACGATAACACGCTCCGCACCGTTTATAATAAATGTACCGTTGTCGGTCATGAGAGGAAAATCGCCCATGAACACCGCGGACTCCTTAACCTCACCCGTAGCCTTGTTTGTAAGTCTTACGGTAACACGCAGAGGTGCTGCAAAGTTCGTGTCACGATCCTTACATTCCTCCTCGGGATATTTCGGTGTCGGATCGATGGTGTAATCGATGAACTCAATAACGAGATTGCCCGAATAGTCGGTAATAGGCGACACATCGTGCAGAACCTCGCGCAGTCCCTCCTCGAGGAACCACCTGTACGATTTCTTCTGGACCTCGATAAGATTAGGCATTTCGAGAGTATCACCGATTTTAGCGAAACTCATACGTTCGGTCTTGCCAAGCATCGTGGGTTTAACCACCATAGAAATTATCACTCCATTTCAACAGTATTGACATCCTGGTCTTGGCACTTGTGCTTTGATTTTTAAGGGTACAGACAAATAAAGATCACAGGCGAAACGTCGTCAGCCGCGTCACTCACGGCACTATGCTGTGATGTTGCCCTCCTGTGATTTTTAACAAAAAAAGTCCGTAACCACGCACATTTTTTGGCATCACCATAAAAGCGCGCATAGTCAAAGCGATTATAATGCAGTATATTATTATAGCACAGACTTTTGCCTTTGTCAATAGGTAAATAAAAATTTTTCCAAAAATATTTTGTGATTTTTTAATGGTGTGTTAATTTGTGAGAAGAACCCTCTGAATGCAATAACCCCACCTCAACCACCAACCGTAAATTCACAAAACGCAATCTAACTTTGCCTCCCTTGTGCAAAAGGAGGTGGCATTTTCCATAGAAAATGACGGAGGGATTGTGAAACGAAAAAGGGCCGCTTCGTTTTGAAACAGCCCTAGATTGTTAATCCTGCGAAATTACTTCGCTCTGTGTCATTCTGCGTTTTCTTTTAATAATGAAGTCAACCACGCAAACCGTGACAAACACAGCCGACGACGCGACGGTTGCCATAACGCCGTATCTTATTGCCCAGGTTGAATATTTAAGCTCAACTCTGTGCTCACCCTCATCAAGCTGTACCGCAGTCAGCGAGCCGAGCACCTCAGTTGTCTCAACCCTTTCGCCGTCAACGTATACATTCCAGCCCTCATCATAGGGAATCGTCAGGAAAAGAAGTGACTTGTCCTCGGTGACGTTAACCGTACCGTCAAACGAAGAATCAGTGAACGATGTGATGTTATAATTATTCGCCTGAAGCTTCGGCATAACCTCTTTGAAAAGCTCCTCGTCGAGATAGTAAATATAGTCCATATCGTGAGCCATATAAACCCTGTCTTCCTCAAGATGCATCGAGAGAACTGCTTCCTCACCCTCATTAAGCCTGCCGAGCGAAACGATACGGTAGGTTTCATTGGTGAAGAATTCGGAAAGATCGTGACCGTCTAACTTCAGCTTGGTGTCACGCGGATAATCCGTCGGGAAGTATACGAATACTTCATAGTCGTTAACCGGCGTGAACTTGTAGGTTATCGAAGCGGCAAGTGACTCCTTGGTTCTCTTGTAATAGTAATGTCCCGTTGTTATTGAGGTGTTGAGATTTTCGCATATCGGCTCAATGTCACTGTATGGCTTGAACACCTCAACAAGCTCGTCCTCACCGAGCATCGCCGTGATAAGCAGATTCATACGAGAGAATGGCGTATCAAGATCGGCAAACTCAAACTCCGCCACGTCAGCGGAAACCATATATCCAAGCCCAAGCGCATACTTGTTTTCGTAAACGGCAGTACCTTTTTGAGAATCTGTATATATGGCTTTTCCCCAGAGAGGATTCAGTATTTCAGTGTCCTTCGCAAGCAGATACTTAACACCGAGCAGACTGTCCGAAACGGGTGTTCCGCCGAGATATTTCGACCAGTGCGATTTCGAGGAATAACCCATACGCTGCAGAAATTCGATCTGATCCGCATTGAGTGTGGAGGTTGAATTGGAAAGACCTTTTATGTTGAGCGCAAAGTTGTCGTTTGTCTTTTTGTGAGTTGTTTTCTCCGCACGGTAGAAGGACGTGTCGTTTTCATTCATCCAGTCGGCGGCAGGCTTCCATTTGTTCATGAAGGTCGTGTATGAGGTTCGTGAGCTGTACATAACGTCATCGTCAAGCGAGATAACATCGGCAAGTCCGCTGCAGAAAAGCTCAAGCAGAACGATCACGCAAAGCACCGTTGAAACTCCGCCCTCCATCCATCGCTTGTTGCAGCCGGAGAGAAGTATCATATAAGCCGCAAGACAGATTATCGTCAACCATATCGAGGTGAGATCGGGCAGATTTTCGTATTCTAACTTCTGCAGTATAACAGTAAGCAACCCAAGTACACCGCCAACACCGAGCACAGTTCGCATATCTATCTTCTCAATATACTCGAAAGCCTTGTACGCCATAACGATTATGACAAAGCAGAACATAAAGCTGTAACGGTAATTGAGCCAGTTCGGCTTCTGGAATCCGTGCCATACAAGGTCAAGCGTGGTTGAATTAAAACTGAAAATGAAGAACGCCATGAGTGCACCGTACGCGATCTTCTTGCGAGGAGTGATCTCTTTAATAAGGAAGAAAACAGGCAAGAGTATCAGCGTCAGCACTCCCGAATAAACGAACGGCCAGCCTGCGGGACGAACGGTATCGTAAGACGCCGGTAACATTTTTGAGATAAGGTCAAGAAAATCGAACTTCTGTGCAAAATCATACTTCGGATTCGAAAAGGTCGTCTTACCGAACTGGAGAGAATAGTACGCCGGGAGCACAATTATCGCAGCGATACCGATCGCAATGGCAGAGAAAAACGCGATTCTGGCAAGTGACTTTATAAAATGGGACTTTTCGCCGAGAGGATTTCTCTCCTCGTTTGTCGATTTACAGTAATAGAAGAAAAAGTAAGCTGCAACGGCAATGCAGACCATGTAACCGATATAGTAATTCGAGAACACGGAAACAGCCAAAGTCAGAACGAACAGCTTGTACTTGCCGTATTTAATAAGCGATTCGATACCGAGCATTACAAGCGGGAAGAAAAGCACACAGTCAAACCACATCGTGTTGTGCTGCATGACAACGGCATAAGATGTCAACGCGTACATAACCGAGAAAATGACTTCATTCACAGGCTTTGTCGGATGAGACTTATGCAGATAAACGCACATATTGAGACCTGAAAGACCGCACTTGAGGAGCAGGATCGTGTAAATCGACTCGGTGATCATGCCCTCGGGGAAAAGCGCGACTATAATACTGAACGGGCTTGCTAAATAATAAGCAACGATACCGAGAAATTCACCGCCGAGCGCACGTTCAAACGAATAAACGATCCCCTGTTCACCGCGAAGAACATCGCGTATTGCCTCAAAATAATAGACATATTGACCGTTGAGATCAAGAACCAGAACAGAATTTTCGCCAAACGGCCAGACCTTCATTGCAACATATATAAGCG
>JAFTTS010000032.1 GCA_017466685.1 Clostridia bacterium | reverse complement strand
TTGAATTATTGATTCCCATATAAATGCCGATGCCGTCCTCAACCTCGCCGTCATATATAACCTTGCCGCCATCAAGCACGACGCAACGGTCACAAAGCTGACGTATCGTATTCATATTGTGCGACACATAAAGAACGGTGCGGCCCTCTTTTTTTGCCGCATCACGCATTTTGTCAAGACATTTCTGCTGGAATGCCATATCACCGACTGCGAGGACCTCATCCATTATCATGATCTCGCTGTCAAGATGCGCCGCAACGGAGAATGCTAATTTCACATACATACCCGATGAATAACGCTTGACCGGTGTATCAATAAAGTCACGCACCTCGGAAAACTCGATTATATCTTCCATTTTTGCGTCAATTTCAGCCTTGGTCATACCGAGAATCGCGCCGTTCATGTAGATGTTTTCGCGTCCCGTCATTTCGGGGCTGAAACCGGTGCCGACTTCAAGCATAGATGCGATACGTCCGTAAATATCAACGCATCCCTCAGTTGGCGCAGTGATACGCGAAAGAATCTTCAGCATCGTTGATTTGCCTGCACCGTTGCCGCCGATAATTCCGATCGCTTCGCCTTTGTATATAGTCAGATCGATGCCGTTCAGAGCCATGAATGAGTCACCGTGGAGTCTGACATTCTGACCGATTTTGGTATTAGGATCGTCCTTTTTGCGGATTTTTGCCCACCAGCTCTGCAAATCGGCTGTGAGTGTTCCGCCTCCGATCTGACCGAGGCGATATTTCTTTTTTAAACCTTGTATCTTTATTGCGATATTTTCGCTCATAAACAATACCTCATTTTATACCGTGTCCATAAATGTTTTTTCAACCCTGCTGAATATTACTATTCCGACCGTAACCGTTACTAACATTACAGCCACGGAAATAGCCCAATATAACGGATTTACTTCACCAACGCCGAGGAATATCCATCTGAAGGTTTCAACCGCGCAGGTCGCAGGATTGAGCATAATAAGCTTGTAAAAAACACTGCCCTCGAGCGTGGACGTCGGGTAGACGACAGGGGTGATATACATCCAGAGCTGTACGCCAAAGGTCACGAGCAAGGAAAGATCACGGTATTTTGTTGTCAGACTGGATATGATGATACCAAAGCCAAGTCCGAGAAGACCTAAATAGAGAACAATAAGCGGAAGAAGAAGTATTCCGAGATAATTGGGCGTGATCGCTCCTTTTGCGACAAAATAGATCCAAAACAGCATGAACATTACAAACTGAACCAGAAAATCAATCGCGGAGGAGAGAACAGTCGAGATGGGACTTGTGAGTCTTGGAAAATAGACCTTGCCGAAGACGCGGGAGTTACTTGTGAAAGTCAGTGACGTTTGATTAAGGCAGGTCGAGAAGAAGTTCCAGATGGCTGTTCCGCCCATATAGAAAAGTATCTGTGGGATGCCGTCTGTGGAAATATTTGCGATATTACCAAAAACGAGTGTATAGATGAGTGTGGTCATCAGCGGCTGGAG
Organism: Clostridia bacterium; assembly: GCA_017466685.1. GTDB lineage: Bacteria > Bacillota > Clostridia > Oscillospirales > CAG-272 > Flemingiibacterium. Next base: position 7,389 of record JAFTTS010000032.1, on the reverse strand, counting down.
CACTATCCAGGCAGGACCGAGTATGGTTTGCTTATAGATAAGTATAAATTTACGTTTTGTAAACAGCCATATGAGGTCGCGGTATTGCCACAGCTCACCTAAATTAATATCAAACCATCCGTTTTTTGCTTTCAGATGAGTGTGATATTGTTTTGTTTTTTGTTCCATGTGCTTCTCTCCCGATAATATAGGAAATAGGGTTAAAACTTTCTCCAGACCATTTTGTTAACGACGCCCGTATAGGACTGGATGATCTTTACAACCTTTGTTGAAACATTTTCTTCAACATAAACGGGGACGGGAATGCCATAATCGCCGTTATTATTCATGTCAACCGCAGTGTCAACCGCCTGAAGCAGACTTGCCTCGTCGATACCTGCGAGAATGAAGCAGGCTTTGTCGAGTGCCTCGGGACGTTCGGTCGATGTACGAATGCAGACCGCAGGGAAGGGATTGCCGATGCTCGTGAAGAATGAGCTCTCCTCGGGAAGTGTACCGCTGTCCGAAACGACTGCAAATGCGTTCATCTGCAGGCAGTTATAGTCGTGGAAGCCGAGTGGTTCATGCTGAATAACACGCTTGTCAAGCTTAAATCCGCTTGCCGCAAGACGGTTTCTTGAACGAGGATGGCAGGAATAAAGTATCGGCATATCATATTTTTCTGCCATCTTGTTTATTGCCGTAAAAAGACTTGTGAAGTTCTTTTCGGTGTCGATATTTTCCTCGCGGTGTGCGGAGAGGAGAATGTATTTTTTCTTTTCAAGACCGAGACGGGTGAGAATGTCACTTGCTTTGATATCTTCAAGATTATTGTGCAACACCTCTGCCATCGGTGAGCCGGTTACATATGTACGCTCCTTCGGCAGTCCGCACTCATGGAGATAACGGCGTGCGTGCTCGGAATATGCAAGGTTGACGTCCGAAATAATGTCAACGATACGGCGGTTTGTTTCCTCCGGCAGACATTCGTCTTTACAGCGGTTACCTGCCTCCATATGGAATATCGGGATATGGAGTCGCTTTGCTGCAATTGCGGAGAGACAGGAGTTTGTGTCGCCGAGGATGAGAAGTGCGTCGGGCTTTATTTGGTTCATCAGCTTATATGAGCAGTTGATGATATTGCCGACGGTTGAACCGAGATCGTCACCGACAGCATCCATATAAACCTCGGGATCGGCGAGCTTCAGATCCTTGAAAAATACGCCGTTGAGGTTATAGTCATAGTTCTGACCGGTATGCGCGAGGATGGTGTCGAAATAGGTTCTGCACTTATTGATGACAGCCGCAAGACGTATGATCTCGGGACGTGTACCAACGATGATAAGCAGCTTTAATTTGCCGTTGTCCTTAAATTTTATATCCGAATAATCAAGCTTAATATCCATTATTCCACAACCTCTCCGAATGTATCCGGGTGACTGGGATCAAACTGTTCATTTGCCCACATCACCGTTACAAGATTTTCTGTTTCGCTTAAATTAATAATGTTATGTGTATAACCGGGAAGCATATGTACCGCTTCGATACGTTCTCCCGAAACCTCAAAGTTAAGCACCTCATCGCTGCCGATTTTCCTCTGCTGAATGAGTCCGTGACCGCTGACAACAATGAAAAATTCCCACTTTGTGTGGTGCCAGTGCTGTCCCTTGGTTATGCCGGGATTTGAAATGTTGACGCTGAACTGTCCGCATTTTTCGGTTTTGAGCAGCTCTGTGAACGATCCGCGTGCATCAACGTTCATTTTAAGAGGGAAGGCTGCCTTTTCCTTGGGCAGATACGAAAGATAGGTTGAATAGAGCTTCTTCGCAAATGAGCCGTTCGGTATTTCGGGCATCACGAGAGTTGTCGGCTGCGCCTTGAATGATTCGAGTAATTCCACGATCTCGCCGAGCGTTACATGATGTGAGATCGGTGCGGCACAGTATTTACCGTCTGCACAAAGCACGGTGTCGATACCGTCAAATTCGCAGTGGTGCTCATTACCTGCAAGAGCCGCGAGCATTTCATCTATAAGATCGTCGATATAGAGCAGTTCAAGCTTGACTGCAGGATCGTTTACTGTTATCGGAAGATCGTTCGCGATGTTATTGCAGAAGGTTGCAACTGCGGAGTTATAGTTCGGGCGACACCATTTTCCAAAGAGATTCGGGAAACGGTAAACGAGAACCTTTGCGCCGGTCTCCTTCGCATAATCGAAGAACAGCTCCTCGCCTGCCTTTTTGCTTCTGCCGTAATCGCTGTCGTAACGTCCGATCAGGGTTGCCTGAATGGAGCTCGAAAGAACGATAGGGCAGGTGTTGTTATGCTTTTTCAGCGTATCAAGCAGAGTGGAGGCAAAGCCGAAGTTGCCCTGCATAAATTCCTCGGGATTCTGCGGACGGTTGACTCCTGCTAAGTTGAATACAAAATCTGCCTTTTTGCAAGCCTCGTCAAGCAATTCTGCAGATGAATCGATATCGTAAAGATACAGCTCGTCCACGGTTATTTCGGGATGAGTTCTGTCCTTTCCGTCACGGATGCTTTTTAATGCTTCGGTGAGATTCTTGCCGACAAATCCTGCGGCACCGGTTATCAGTATGTTCATGGGAGTTGCTCCTCAAATTTAAAATCGAGACCGACGTAATTTAATACCTGTTGATAATCGGAGATATCCTCCGTTGAGATATTCTTCATATCGTTATAGTAATTTTTCGCCTTTTTGCCCTTGAAGAAGACGATTTTGAAAAGTCTCATAACCCACGTCACGGGCAGCAGAAACGGCAGCTTTTCAAGGAAACCGTAATGCAGCTTCATATTTTCAAGGCTTGGAAAGATCATTCTTATAATGTGGCGTTTCTTGGCGTTTTTCATTGAGCCTTTGCCGCCTGTGCTTGCTTTGAGCGTTTGTGCGATCCTTTTTTGAGAAAGTTTGCCGTAAACGCCGCTGGCAAAAATGAAATCGGTTATGAAATCGGTCTTTTCGGTTGAATTTGCACCGTTAAACCAGACGTTTATTGTGTCTGTGATATTGGTGTAAAACTCATATGTGCCGAGGGTTTCCAGCTCTTTTTTGATGTATTCCTCGTTGAGTCTTCCGATGTATCTGCGATATACATAAAGATCTGTGATATGTCTGAGTCCGATTCCGCCGTCGCGGTAATGCTTTGCAAAATGGGTGAACAGATATATCATCTGATCCTCTGCTGACATTTCAAACCTATGCGGCACGGTTTCAGACGGTACAGCCAGACGCCAGCCGTTACCGTAATAAGCATAGTAATCTTTATTGTAAGAGGGGATGATGCGCTTGTGAAGCTCGATGACTATACCTGCTTTTTTCCAGACATATTCGTGATTGCTTTCGAGTCCCTCTTCAAAACCAAGCTCAAGCATTATAGGACGGATACTGTCATACTGTTCGGTTTTTATTAGTATATCGGCATCGCTCATAAGACGCATATCCGAATGGGGATACATTTCGCGAAGAACCGTTCCCTTGAGCGGCATATGGTCGATGTTATTATCACTGAAGGCTTTACAAACACTGCCGACCTCGAATTTTTGCTTTTCACTGACGGCAACACATTTACAGAGTACCGCAAACAGCTGCTTCATAGCCGGGGTGTTTTTGTCAAGACCGCAGTTCATCGCTCCGTAATAGAGCATACTCGAAATCTGGTGACTTTTCACCTCGCCGAGAGCAGCATCGAGATCAAAGCCCTCGGGCAGAGATGAAGCTTCATCCGTTATTGCCGCTTTAATAAGAGACAGAACTCCGATTTTTTGTATATCCATGCTGTATTGATTTACCCCCTTGCAAGCTCATCCTGTATATACTGCAAGGACAGTAATTTTTCTTTGACTGCTTCAACGTTTAAAAGCTCGGTGTTGTTTGAATTGAACTCGGCAAGCGTATTGCGAAGCTTGTCACCCTTACTGAAATATCTGTCATAGTTAAGGTCACGCTTATCGCAGGGAACACGGTAGAAGTCGCCCATATCGATAGCTTCGGCACATTCCTCGTTTGTGAGCAGGGTTTCATAAAGCTTTTCGCCGTGACGTATACCGATAACCTTGATCTCCGCCTTGGGATCAAACAGCTCGATAACAGCCTTTGCGAGTGTTTCGATCGTGCAGGCAGGAGCCTTCTGAACCAGGATATCTCCGTTTACGCCATGCTCGAAAGCGAAAAGAACAAGGTCAACCGCTTCGTCAAGGCTCATGATGAATCTTGTCATCGAGGGCTCGGTCAGAGTGATCGGGTTGCCGGCTCTGATCTGATCTATCCAAAGCGGAATAACAGAGCCGCGTGAGCACATTACGTTACCGTAACGGGTACAGCAGATCTTGGTTTTATCCGAGGTTCTTGCTTTTGCAACGGCAACACGTTCTTCGAGTGCCTTGGTTATACCCATTGCGTTAACGGGATATGCCGCCTTATCGGTTGAGAGGCAGATGATGGATTTTACGCCTTCGTTGATACCTGCGGTAAGGAGGTTGTCCGTTCCGATTACGTTGGTGCGTACTGCTTCCATCGGGAAAAATTCACAGGAGGGAACCTGCTTGAGAGCTGCGGCGTGGAAGATATAGTCAACGCCGTGCATAGCATTGGTAACGCTTGAAATATCTCTTACGTCACCGATGAAGAACTTGATTTTTCCTGCAACCTCGGGCATCTTTGCCTGAAATTCGTGACGCATATCGTCCTGCTTCTTTTCATCGCGGGAGAAGATACGGATCTCGCCCACGTCGGTTTTCAGAAATCTGTTGAGTACTGCGTTTCCAAAGCTTCCGGTACCACCCGTGATAAGTAATGTTTTTCCATTAAAATAGCTCATTGTTCTATTCTCCTTATACTAACATTCAATATCTTATGTTTCGATTTTTTTCTTTTTGCGCAGCTTCTTTTTTATTTTATTTATGACGCCGCCGATTCCACGGTGACGAAGGAACAGAAATATTACCTCGATCCGTCTGAAAAACTTTCGAACCGGTCTGTTGTGGCAGAGGACTTTTTCCTCAAATTTCATATAGTCCTCATCGGCTATCATATATTTCGGGTGCTTCAGAGGGAACTCATATTCATATGTATTCATGTTGAAAATCCTGCGTATTCCGCGAGGCAGAAGCTTATATTCTGCGGCGTGCTCCGAATTTTCCGTGCATCCGACGTTTGACATCATGTTATATTTCGGAATGATATACAGCTGGTTCTGGCTGTAAACCGAGAGTCTGCTTAAAAATTCACCGCCGGGGACGTGTCTTCCATACATCGGATCGGAGGCATAACCGTTTACTGCTTTTGCAAATGTGGGATCCTTTTTCAGCTTTTTATTCAACAGCTTCATAACATATGGATCTTTTCCGTATTCAAGCTCAAAATCGCGGCTCATGTATGAACGCTTCCAAAGCGCCTGAGCACCGATCGGTCCACGTTCGGCGAAGAAATAGTCCGAGGTGGTGTTTTCCCAAACCTCAGCATGGTTCATACAGCAGATGGCGATTATTCTCATATCGTCCTTATATTTTTCGAGGAGCTCTGCCGCATATCTGAAATATGAAACGGAAACAATGTGGTCATCTTCCAAAAATATGCATCTGTCAACGGTTGACCAAATGAGATCAGCGGCTTTTCTGCTCATTGTGTAAAGTCCGTTATTCTTTTCTTCGAATATCTTATAAACAGTACATTCCCAGTCAATTTCGTTTTCGAAGATTGCACGTGTTTCACGCAGAGCCTCCCATTCTTTGTCGTTTCTTCCTCCATCGGAGATTAAGAACATGGTTGATGGGCGCGCCTGCTTTAAAACCTCGAACTGCTTCCTTTGAGCCTCGGGGCGTATCCAGACATTGACTCTTACGGGAACATCCACTAAAAATGGTTTTTTCTCCATCAGATTCCTCCGCTTGTCAAACTATTTTTTTGCAGGTTTCAGTTTCTTTATAAATTTGAATATTAATTGCTTTTCTTCCTTGGTTGCATATCCAATAAGCATTATAAGGGCGAATATTAACACAACGACCGCCGCTTTTACCGCAAGTCCCATCCATCCGACGAGGGGGATAAACCTGAGCGCGATGAAGCTGAGTGCCATCACTGCAGCATAGCAGGGAATCAGTCTTAAGTAACATTTCTTATAAAACTCAAAGACGTTTATTCCGGCTTTTTTCTTATATATAAAATTCATATATGTAATATTGACCAAAGATGTTGCCGCGGTTCCGATGCAAACGCCGGCGGCACCGATCTTCAGAGAAAGAAGATACGAAGCGGCGAGACCGAGAACTCCTGTCACCGACATACAAAGTGCCTGATATTTAACAAGCTTTTTCGCGATCACGGTCGTTTTTGCAATTTGCTGTGTTGCCGAAATAAGGGTTGGGAAAAGAATTATAATTGCCAAATAATATGATTTGGTATAATCAGGTCCCATCCATAAGGTCATGAACTCTTTTCCGACGCAAACAAATCCGATAAACGCAAGACCGAGCAGCATCGCCTGGTATCTGCCGACCTTTATCATCAGCTTTAAGATATTGTGCTCTTCCTTGTTTGCAATATACCGTGACACACGCGGCAGAAACAGTCCGTTAACTGCCATTCCGAGAGAATAAAAGTAGCCCTCGAGAAGCGTTGCCGGGGAATATAAGCCGATTTCGAGTGCACCGGAGGTTATACCGAGCACAGACGGAGCAAAGCTGTGTGTGAAGCGTTGCATTATACTGATTACGGTTGTCCATGCGGTGAACGAAAACAAATTGCCGTAAAGTCCCTTGCCGCCTGCACGGAAATTAACCTTTAGGCTGACATATTTTTTTGTGAGAATAAACTTTGTAAGAATCGTTGCCAAATGAGATAAAACCGTCGCTAATATAACAACTCTTACGTCAGACGAAAACAGAAGAACGAAAACCACTGCCGCAACGGAAAGTACGCGGTACATGAGACTGCATATTTTAAGCTGCGTGAATTTTTCGTAAGCATTGAGTATTCCGTCGAGCGGAGCCAGGGGAAATGCGGTTATTTGATATGCTGCGACGATGATATACAGTGTGCGGAATTTTTCGAGCTCATCCGGAGTCAGCTCAACATATATTTGTCCGAGGAAGAAATAGAGAACGAAAAGCACCACGAGTATGGCTGCGTCAATGAAGATATAAAGCTTGTAAATTATACCCATGATATTGCTGATTGCATCATATCTACCCTCAGCACGGTACTTTGCGATATATCTTGAAACCGCCGAGCCGAGACCGAAGTCGAGCATGAATATTGCGATCAGCGAATTTGCAAGCGTATAAAGACCGTAATCCGCCTGTCCGATTTTGGCAACCATCCAAGGCGTATACAAAAGACCGGCAACAATGTTGAAAGCCATGGTGAAATAGGAGATCGCGGCTCCCATTTTA